>JANXSV010000108.1 GCA_025356505.1 Methylovirgula sp. | reverse complement strand
GAAATCCGGACGTAAAAATCTGGCGCCAAGCTTAATTATGCTAAGCGCTAAACAAATAATATTCGGATTTTACCTCTCTAACCTTAAAAACATCTTCACACCGAGCGCATTACGACTTTGTAAGCAAGGCTTCCTTAACGGCAGCATATTCGCGCCCCAATCGCTCAACCAGCTTTGCCACCGGGACAATCTCATGGATTGCGCCGATACCCTGACCGGAACCCCAGATATCTTTCCATGCTTTGGCGCTGCTGGTCGCTCTGGCAAAATCCATTTTTGAAGCGTCTGCCTGATCGAGGTGGTCTGGATCGAGTCCGGCCTTTTCAATGGAACCCCGCAGATAATTGCCTGAAATTCCGGTGAACAGATTTGAGGACACAATATCGGAGGCAGCCGAAGAAACGATCATCTCCTTATAGGCCTGCTGCGCATTGGCCTCGGCAGTCGCAATAAAGGCTGAGCCGATATAGGCCAGATCAGCTCCCATCGCCTGTGCAGCCAAAATGGCGCGCCCTGTTGCAATCGAGCCTGACAAAACCAGCAGCCCGTCAAACCAAGCTCTGATTTCCTGAATAAGCGCAATCGGGTTCAAGGTTCCGGCGTGGCCGCCAGCGCCCGCCGCAACGGCTATCAACCCGTCCGCGCCTTTTTCGACGGCTTTCCGGGCGTAGAAGTCGGTGGTCACATCATGGAGCACAATGCCGCCATAGCTGTGCGCCGCCATATTCACATCCGCCCGCGCACCCAGCGATGTAATGATAATCGGCACCTTATATTTCCCGCAGAGTTCCATGTCATGCATCAGGCGCTCGTTGCTTTTGTGGACAATCTGATTGACAGCAAAAGGCGCGGCCGGCCGGTCCGGATGCTTGGCATCATGCGCGCCCAGCTCGCCTTCAATACGCTTGAGCCACTCCTCAAGCACCGGTCCCGGGCGGGCGTTTAACGCCGGAAACGAGCCGACAATCCCGGCCTTGCACTGCGCAATGACCAGTTCGGGATTGGAAATGATAAATAACGGCGATCCGATCACCGGAACGGACAGTTTTTGTAAGATTGCGGGCAGGGACATGGGACACTCGTACGATTGAATAGTTCATATATAAACTAAATTATATGTTTGGAAATGCTTTAAACGCTAAGCGCACTCAAGGAACGTCCGGAGTGCACAAAGTTTGTTCAGGTGTGCAACGAAAAATGCTAGCGCATATCGGCTTACTTTGCCAGAAAGAGGCAGTAAACACCTCTAAAAGCTCGCAAAAATGGCTCCTATCTCCCATCTCCCGACGTTGCTTGCATCCATGGCGCCTAGAATTGCGCCAGACACCTATGTTTTTGCCACGGTGCCCAAGCTCCCCAGTCGGCTGAAGCCGATTATGACCTTCCGCGAAGGTGAACGCATGACGCTCATTCTGACACTCGCCGAAGCCGAGGCTGCAAACCTGCCACATACCTATTCCAGCCGGATGATTACTCTCAATACGCACTCTTCGCTGGAGGCCGTGGGCTTCCTTGCCGCCGTCTCCACGCGTCTTGCCGCTTCAGGTATCAGCATCAATCCCGTCTCGGCCTTTTATCACGATCACCTGTTTGTGCCTGCGGAACGCGCTGTTGAAGCCATGAAAATCCTGGATACGCTGGCGCAGGAGCATCAAAAAGCGCTCATTGCAGCCGCGACATCGCAGGGCTGAACGTCGAAAAGATTGACGTGGCCGCCCAAGCCCTCTAACCCGCATCTTTCAGAGTATTTCCGCCCCTGCTGCTTTTAAGCTTGCTCACCTTGCGGTGAAAGTTGTGAAGCGGCAAAGGCGTATCGGTCCACAGCAGGCTGCCTTTATGAAACCGCTTGGCGGTACTGTTAAGGCGCGGCTTTCGCAAACGAGTAATGTAATATGTCAGAAATTTCCTCTGCCGCCGCAAAGCGCAGAACCTTCGCTATTATTTCGCATCCGGATGCGGGTAAAACCACGCTTACGGAAAAGCTTCTGCTGTTTGGCGGCGCTATCCAACTCGCCGGTGAAGTCAAAGCCAAACGCAACCGCGTCCAGACCCGCTCCGACTGGATGGGCATCGAGCGCGATCGTGGTATTTCGGTCGTCACATCGGTGATGACCTTCGAATATGGCGACTGCGTTTTCAATCTCCTTGATACCCCAGGCCATGAAGACTTTTCGGAAGATACCTACCGCACGCTCACCGCGGTCGACAGCGCCGTCATGGTGATTGACGCGGCCAAGGGCATAGAAGCGCGCACCCGCAAGCTTTTTGAGGTCTGCCGCCTGCGCGATATTCCGATCGTGACGTTTATCAACAAGATGGACCGCGAAACGCTCAATATTTTTGACTTGCTTGATGAAATCGAAAAAGTCCTCGCGCTGGATTGTGCGCCCGTGACATGGCCGATTGGGTCCGGCAAGAGCTTTGCCGGCACATTCGATCTGCGCCAGAACGAAGTCCGCCAGATTGACCGTGACGATACAGTCATGAAAGTCACCGGCTATGATGACCCGGGCGTCGCCGCGCTTCTCCCCGTGCAGGACCGCGCCCAATGGCTGGAAGAAATCGGCCTGGCAGTTGAAGCCTGCAAACCGTTTGATCTCGAAGCGTTTCGGCAAGGTCATCTCACACCGGTGTTTTTCGGGTCTGCGCTGCGTAATTTCGGCGTCAAAGATCTGATCGACGCACTTGCCCAAATCGCGCCGCCACCACGCTCTCAACAGGCCAGCACGCGCACTGTCGAAGCTGACGAAGACAAGATGTCCGGCTTTGTATTCAAAATTCAGGCCAATATGGACCCGAATCACCGCGACCGAATCGCCTTCATCCGCGTGTGTTCAGGCAAGTTGAGCCGGGGTATGAAGGCAAAGCTGGTGCGCACCGGAAAGCCGGTTTCGGTCACCGCGCCGCAGTTTTTCTTTGCCCGCAACCGCGCCATAGCCGACGAGGCTTTTGCCGGCGATGTGGTTGGCCTGCCGAACCACGGCACCTTGCGCATTGGCGACACTCTGACTGAAGGCGAAGATATTGTGTTTCGCGGCGTACCAAGCTTTGCTCCGGAAATCCTGCGCCGCGTGACCTTGCAAGATCCCATGAAAGCCAAAAAGCTGAAAGAGGCGCTCACGCAACTTGCAGAAGAAGGCGTTGTTCAGGTGTTCCTGCCGCGAGATGGCGCTCAGGCTATGGTCGGCGTGGTCGGCGCTTTGCAGCTCGATGTGCTGGTCGAGCGCCTCAAGGCCGAATATGGCCTGCCGATTGGTTTCGAACAGACGCGGTTTTCCATTTGTCGTTGGATTGACTCCACCGACAAATCCGAATTGCAAAAATTTATCGATGCTAATGGCTCGGCCGTGGCCAATGATCTGGACGGCGCGCCGGTGTTCCTCTCGCCTTCGGCCTTCCAGCTCAATTACGATCAGGAACGCTGGAAAAAACTCACCTTCACCGACATCAAAGATTATCAGGTCGGGGAGTGAGCAAAGGCGCATAAATTCGCTGCTGCTCCCGCTTATCCTTCGCCGCTCCAAGACTACCAGTATAATAAAGATGCAAAACGTTTGCGTTGATTTAACTACAACTGGCGCCGACCCTGGCCTGAATTTTTTCAGCCTCTGCCTTGGGCATCTGCGCCAATTCGACACACAAACCGAAATTACCCTTTAAGTTGCCATTTTCGACATACATCCAGTCGGCAACCTGATCCGCGACGGATTTTGCAACTTGGCAGCAAAATCGCCAAATGTACTCTGGGCCTTTGCGGTGATCGCCAGCATATCGACATTGCCGGCTCTCACCATCACGGTCGGAGCTAATTCTTGCCCCCTATGTCCTTGCATCACTACAAAAGCGACCGCCGCCGCGCCAATGGCAATATTGTAAACTTTCATATCAGTCCGCCCAGCTCACAGAGGTATCTGGTGGCTATTTTGCCGATTGGTTGATTGAATCGGGTTAATTCTCAAAAACCCTGCAGTTTTATGTGAAGCTTTGGTTTCTCAATACTTACAGTAGCGTTCACCGCTCCAAAACCTGACGCCCGGCGGCGGTGCGATCCTGCCAACCGGCCCGCACAAGCTCGGGGTCGGCATGTTCTTCTTCCGGCCAGCCGATGCACAGATATGCAATCAGCTTCCATCCCGTGGGCGCGTCAAGGTCGATTGCGGCCTGCGTCGGGTTTAGAATCGAAACCCAGCCGACACCCAGCCCCATTGCGCGCGCCGCCAGCCAAAAATTTGAGATCATCCCCGCCACGGAGAGTTCGAGCGTTTCCGGCATAGTCCGGCGGCCAAGGCCCGCACCTTGCACTGTATATCGATCACAAAAACACGCCAGTTGCACCGGCGCAATGTCCATGCCCGAGAGTTTCAGCCGGGCATAAAGCGCCGCCTTCTCGCCCTGCAGAACCTTGAGCGCTGAAGCATTGGCGCTGGCAAAATTGGCCTTCATCAGCGCCCGCTTTTCCACGCTCCGCACATCCATCCAGCGCCATGGTTGCGAATTGCCAACCGAGGGCGAAAGCTGCATCACGTCCAACAAATGCTCGATCATCCCGGGCGGAACATGGTCAGCCTTGAACCGCCGCACATCGCGACGCCATTGCATCAGCGTCGTCAGTTGGGTGACAAATTCGGTGTCGAACACGGGTGGCTTCATACGAGTGGCTTCATGCTGCGGCAATCAGATGGAAAAAGCTTCCCGAGACATGGCCGCGTCGGCTTCCAGCAGGCACCGCTGCGCTGCCATAGGCGTCTTGCGTCATGGCAAAGGCCGCATCCTGGCCAAGCGTCGACACGCTGGCATAGTGGAACTCGTGGCCTTTGAACACATCGCCTTTACGTCCAAGGCTACAGTCCGCCGCGAGCGTCGCGGCGCGATATCCAAGGTTCATCTTTCGCTTGGCGAAGCTGGTTTCCACGCTTAACAGGCCAAGCATGGCGTGAATTTGGCCCTTCGCGTCGGTGAGTGTCCGCCCCAAAGCCATGTAGCCGCCGCATTCGCCATGCACACCGCGCGTCACTGCAAAGTCCTGTAAACCCGCACGGAAATTTTGCGCCGCGCTCAGGGTTCCGGCATGAAGTTCAGGATAGCCACCCGGCAACCAGCAAAAATCACAGCTTGGGTCCGGAGCCTCGTCGGCAAGGGGCGAAAACGGCAAGATTTCGGCTCCCGCATTGCGCCATCCCTGCACCAGATGCGGATAGATAAACGAAAACGCCGCGTCTTGCGCCAGCGCGATGCGTTGTCCGGGCGGTTTGAGAGCCGGGCTGCGCACATTGTAAAGCGCCAGCGGCGCAGCCAGCTGTTGCACTGCGGCCAAATCCACATGCGCCGCAACAAAATCGGCGAGCGCGTCCAGCCGCGCGTCCAGGTCCGATGTCTCTCCGGCTTGCACAAGGCCGAGGTGGCGCTCAGGCAGGCCGACAGCGTCAGACTTTGGCAAAGCGCCAACCACGCGAACTCCGAGCTGTTCAATGGCTGTTTTCGCCAGCCGGATGTGCCGTTCCGACCCGATACGGTTCAGCACCACGCCGCCAATCAAGATGCGGGGATCATATTGCATATAGCCCAGCACCAGCGCCGCCGCAGATTGCGCCTGCCCGGTCACATCCAAAATCAACAAAACCGGTAAACCCAAGGCCGCTGCCGTATCCGCCGAAGCGCCGCTTTGGCCTTTGGCTGCGGGCACGCCGTCGAACAGCCCCATTGACCCCTCTGCGATGAGAATATCAGCATCGCGCGCCGCCAGTCCCGCCAGCGCGTGAATATGGTCTGGCGTCATCGCCCACGTGTCCAGATTAAAGCTTGGCCGTCCGGTTGCGCTCGCATGAAACGCCGGATCGATGTAATCCGGGCCGGATTTCACCGCGGCAACACGCAATCCGGTACGGCGTAAGGCGCGCATCAGGCCAAGCGCAAGTGTGGTTTTGCCGGAGCCGCTTTTAGGCGCTGCTATCATGAAACCGCGCGTCATTCGGCCCCGTCCGTTTCGGCGTGGTCAAGTGTGATATGGTCCAAGGTCAGCGCCATAGGGTTGAGAATAGCCCGCAGCGACACGATCTCACCAATCGCGACAATGGCGGGAGAGGAAAAACCCTTTGCGGCGACATCCGCCACCACATTTTCCAGTGTAGATGTCATCACCCGCTGCCGCTTGGTCGTGGCGTGGGCCACCAAAGCCACAGCCAGCGTCGGCTGCGCGCCACCTGCTATCAAAGCGGGGACGATTTGAGTCAAATTAGACATCGCCATATACAAAATAATCGGCAGTCCGGTCGCTGCCATCCGCTCCCAGTCTTTTTCGGAAACTGTACCTTCGGCACTGTGTCCGGTTGCCAGAATAACCCCGGCATTGGTGTTGCGCGTGGTCGCAGGGATCCCGGCATAGGCGAGCCCGGCAATGCCCGATGTCAGCCCCGGCACAATCCGAAATTTAATGCCCGCTTTAACCAGTTCCAGCGCCTCTTCTGCGCCCCGGCCAAACACAAACGGGTCTCCGCCCTTCAGCCGCAAAACCCGCTTGCCCTCAAGGGCCAGCTCGATCAGCCTTTGTGTGATATCGGCCTGCAGATGCGAAGGCCGCCCGCCGCGCTTGCCGGCAAATTCAAGCTCAATCCCCGGGCGGGCAAAGCGCACTATTTCATCACTGACCAAAGCATCATAAACCAGAATATCGGCCTGCCGCAGCGCATTGATCGCATGCAGCGTCAACAGTCCAGGGTCGCCCGGCCCGGCTCCCACAAGCCAGACGGTACCGGGGTCAAAAACCGGTAAATCCTGCATTAGATCGAAAGATCCCGCGCTCATACGGCAAATTCCTTTGCAGGAGGGGCCATGCTTGCTAGAACGGAACCATGGAGGATATGGCAATACCCGATACCTTTGATCCCTCGCAACTGCGGCGCGGATGGACCACGGGTGCCTGCGCCACTGCGGCGGCAAAATCCGCCTATGCGGCGCTGTTGAGCGGTCATTTTCCCGATCCTGTTTCCATCACGCTGCCAAGCGGCATTGAGGTGTCCTTTGCCCTTGCGCAAAGCAAACTTCAAGCCACCGTCGCGCAAGTCGGCATCATTAAAGACGCCGGAGACGATCCTGATGTCACTCACGGCGCGATGATCATTGCCCGCGTCAGCCAGGGTCCGGCCGGCAGCGGTGTGACGTTCAAAGCCGGTGAAGGTGTCGGAACCGTGACCCTGCTCGGTTTGCCGCTGGCCGTGGGAGAACCTGCTATCAATCCCGCGCCGCGCGCCATGATTCGGGCGGCCATCGCGCAGATCGCGGCGCAGCACCATGCGTCCGGCGATGTTATCGTGGAAATATCGATTCCCGGCGGTGAAAAATTGGCCCAGCGCACCCTCAACGGTCGCCTTGGCATTGTCGGTGGCCTGTCGATTTTGGGCACGACGGGCATTGTGGTGCCATTTTCCTGCGCAGCTTGGATAAATTCCATTCATCGCGGCATTGATGTGGCCCGCGGACTCGGTGTCAAACACATCGCCGGAAGCACAGGGAACACCTCCGAACAGGCCATCCAGAAGCTCTATAATCTGCCCGATCAAGCTCTGATTGATATGGGGGATTTTGTCGGCGGCATGTTGAAATATCTGCGCAAGTCGCCGATCGAAAAAGTCACCATCGCCGGAGGCATGGGCAAAATGACCAAGCTGGGACAGGGTCTGCTCGATTTGCATTCCCGCCGGGGTGACGTGGATTTGAACTGGCTCGCGGCTCAAAGTGGCGATAGCGAAATTGCCGCCGCCATGCGCGCTGCCAATTCGGCCAAACATGCCTTTGAAATCGCCGCAGCAGCGCAAATCGATATCGGCACCAGCGTTGCGAAAAAGGCATGGGAAACCGCCGCAGCGGCCTTGCAAAACCCTGCGACTTTGGAAATCGTTATCTTCGACCGCGATGGCGGCCTGTTGGCGCGGTATGAGGCTGAGGTTCACTGAGCGCTCCCATCACGCGTGCCGCCCCGGAACTGGCGGCGATAGCCAACACTGTAGAGCGCACTTTCCGCGAAATCCTGTCCGGCGGCCATGTCCTGCGCCAGCGCGGGGCCAACTAAAATCAATGCGGTGCGCTCCATCGGACTTGCCAGCGCCAAAGCGCCAATCGTTGACAATGTGCCTCGCAAAATCTGCTCATCCGGCCATGAGGCGCGAAACACTATGGCCACGGCGCAGTCTTCGCCATAGTGCGGGATAAGGTCGCCGATGAGCTTGTCCAGCATATGAATTGACAGATGTATCGCCAGTGTAGCGCCCGAACTGGCAAATGTGCTGAGCTTTTCGCGTTCCGGCATGGCCGAAGCGCGTCCCGGCGTGCGCGTCAGCACCAGGCTTTGCGCCACCTCCGGCAAGGTGAGTTCCACTTGTAGGGCCGCCGCCGCCGCCGCAAAGGATGGAACGCCTGGGGTTACGTCAAACTCAATGCCACGGGCGCGAAGCCGCCGGATTTGTTCGCCCATTGCGCTCCAAATTGAAACGTCGCCCGAATGTAACCGTGCGACATCCTGATTGTTTTCAAATGCCCGGATAAATTCCGCCTCGATTTCATCGAGCGTCATTGGCGCGGTATCTATGATGCGCGCCTCGCGCGGGCAATAAGCCAGCAATTCGGACGGCACCAGCGAGCCTGCATAGAGGCAAACCGCAGACTGTGCGATGAGATCGCGCCCGCGCAGCGTTATCAAATCGGGCGCGCCGGGCCCGGCTCCGATAAAATGAACCTTCATGAAGCCGCTCCAACAGCTATTGCGCAGGTCGCGCCATTTTCGCAGATGCGCGCCAGCACCAAAGCGCCATGTTCTCCAGCGCCGGCCAGTGCCGCGGTTTCGCACACGCTGTCTAATCCGAACTGTGCCTGAACCAGCTTCGAGGCCGTAACTCCCGCGCCATTATACCGAGCAAGGTGGCTCTTGGGCAAAAATGTCAGGGGCATAGCCAGCATCCGGGCGGCGTCATTCAGGCCGATGTCCTCGCGCTTGTCCTCAATCGAGAACATCTGCGCGCCCGCGCCGGAGAGGCCTGCCAAATCAAGACCCCGCCGCACCAGCGCAGCAATCATATTGGCAGGAATGTTCTGGCGGCATCCGACGCCGATTGCGATACTCCTCATGCCGCTTCTTCCCCTCCGTTATGGGGTGAAGCCGTGCGAGGTTTGACGACGCGCCACATCACAACAGGCATAGAAGCGCGCCAGCCATGAAACCCGCCCACAGCATCCGCTTCGGCAAAATTAAGCTGGGTCAAGCGCCCGCCATAGGTTTTGAACAGCGCCGTAAGCTGCGCTTGCGTTTCCAAAGTCACAGCATTGATCACCATGCGCCCGTTTGGTTTCAGCGCCGCCCATGCAGCCTCAAACACCCCGGCTATGGTGGCTCCTCCGCCGATAAAAACCGCATCCGGCCTGCGCAGGCCCAAAAGCGCGTCAGGCGCGGCCCCTTGCACAATCTGCAAATCCGGCACTCCAAGCGCCAAAGCGTTGGTCTTTATAGTCGCTGCCCGCTTGGCGCTTTTTTCAATGGCAATAGTGCCCAGGCTCTCACCGCGCAACATCCACTCAATGCCAACTGAGCCCGAGCCCGCGCCAATGTCCCACAACAGTTCGCCGTGAAGGGGTGAAAGCGCGCCCAACGTCATTGCGCGCGAATCGCGTTTGGTGATCTGCCCGTCATGTTCAAACCAGTCATCGGGCAGGCCGGGGCTGAGTGGTATCGACCGCGCGGAGTCATCTAGCCTCACCTCAAGCGCCACTATATTCAGCGCGTCTATGCCGGAAAGGTCATGGTCCAGCGCATTTGTGTGGGTGATGCGTTCGTGCGCGCCGCCAAGTCGCTCGAGAATACTCATCCGTGTGTTCGCCATGGCGCGCGCCCGTAACAATGTCGCAAGCGCCAGAGGCGTAGCCGCATCCCAAGAGAGCGCCAGAATCCGCCGCCCCGGCTGCAAATGCGGAATGATTTTCTCGAGCGCCCGTCCGTGCAACGACACCACAGCGCAATCCTGCAATGCCCAGCCAAGGCGCGCAGCCGCCAAACTCATGCTGGAGGACTGCGGCCAGACCTGCATTTCGCTTGGCGTCAATTTTTCCTGCTCTAGCCGTGCCGCCAACACCGAACCGATGCCGTAAAACATCGGGTCGCCGCTGGCCAAAATCACCACGGAATGACCTCGCATCGCGAAAATCTCATCAAAAGCGCCTTCAATCGGGCTCGGCCAAGCAAGTGTGCGGCCGCGCAGAGGCTCGGCTAAAACCAGATGTCGCGCCCCGCCAACAACAAGTTCCGCTTGCTCCAACGCGGCCTTTGCGGCAGTGCTGAGACCATCGCGCCCGTCCTCACCAAGTCCGATTATGGACAGCCAGGGGGCACTCATGGATACGTCCTTTGCAGCCACATCATATCCTTATTCTGGGCGGCACTTTTGAGGCGAGCCAACTTGCCAAAAGCCTGCACGACCAAAGCCGAGGGCAGGCGAGGCGCTTTACCCTGTCGCTTGCCGGGCGAACCCAGACGCCGGTGCAGCCCGTGCCGTTTCGCAGTGGCGGCTTTGGTGGCGTTGCCGGGCTGCTCAGCTACCTCGCACAGGAAAACATCACCCGCGTCGTCGATGCGACCCACCCCTTCGCCGCACAAATGTCGCGACACGCTGTGATTGCCTGTGCCACGGCGCAAATTCCGCTGATTCAGCTGTCGCGTCCGGCATGGCAACGTCAAGAGCAAGATCTCTGGACAGAAGTGGACACGATCGAGCAGGCGGTTGCCGCACTCCCCCAAGCGCCCAGGCGCGTTTTCCTGACCCATGGCCGCCTCGATCTGGCGGCATTCACCAAAGCGCCGCAACATTTCTATCTCATCCGCACCATCGATAGGCCGGACGGTCTCGACACCCTCACCCGCAGTGCAGTTGCGCACAGCCTCATTCTCGCGCGCGGACCATTTGGCCAGGCCGAAGAAGCCGCTTTGCTGCAAAATGAGCGCATCGAACTTCTCATCACCAAAAATTCGGGAGGAAGCGCCACCTACGCCAAGATTCTTGCTGCCCGTGCTGCCCGCATTCCGGTTATCCTGTTGCGGAGGCCGCCCGCGCAGGACTGTCCGCAGGCCAGTGATGTCACGGGTGTGATGCGCTGGCTTCATGGTGACAGGCCGTAGGAACGCGGCGTCAGCACCCAGGGTGCGCGTCCCTCGCGCTCGATGAGCCGTGTCTGTGAGGAGCCGATCAGCACCAGCGTACTCATATCGATTGAGCCGACATCCGCCTCGCTTAAAGTTGTCACATGCAACAGCTCCGTGTCCCGGCCCACATTGCGGGCGAAAACCACCACGGTCTGCGATGGTTTTATCCGCCGTAACAGGTCAAATGCCTCAAAAATCCGTTCCGGCCGGGCTCTGGACGCCGGATTATACAGCGTGATAACGAAATCCGCCTCCGCCGCCGCGCGCAGACGTTTGGCAATAACGTCCCATGGCTTGAGGTTGTCCGACAGGGAAATCGCGCAAAAATCATGCCCCAACGGGGCACCGAGCCGCGCCGCCGC
>JANXSV010000075.1 GCA_025356505.1 Methylovirgula sp. | reverse complement strand
ATTGGCGCTGCGTTTGTTGAGATCGATGCGTACACGATCACCGGTTTTTAAAACCGCAAGCCCGCCATTGGCACCGGCTTCCGGCGAGGCATTCAATATCGAAGGCGAGCCGGAGGTGCCCGATTGACGTCCATCGCCAATACAGGGGAGCGAGTTGATGCCCTTTCTAAGCAGCGCGGTTGGCGGCTGCATATTGACCACTTCAGCGCCGCTCGGATATCCAAGCGGGCCGGTGCCGCGGATGAACAGCATACAATTTTCGTCAATGTTCAGCGCCGGATCATCGATGCGGTGATGGTAGTCCTCCGGCCCTTCAAACACGATAGCGCGGCCCTCAAAGGCATTCGGATCAGCCGGATTGGCCAGGTAGCGCTGGCGGAATTCGTCCGAAACCACGCTGCTCTTCATCACCGCATTATTGAAAAGATTGCCCTTGAGAATGATGAAGCCGGCATCTTCCAACATCGGCTTTGCAATCGGCCAGATCACGTCTGCGTCTTCGGAGAGCTTGCCACGGCAATTATTGCCGAGCGTATCGCCATTCACGGTGAGCGCATCTTCATGAATCAAGTTTTTCGACATCAATTCGTTGATTACGGCAGGTACGCCGCCAGCACGGTGAAATTCTTCACCCAGATATTTTCCCGCAGGCTGCACGTTTACGATGAGCGGAACCTTGTGACCATAGGTTTCAAAATCCTCGATGGTCAGCGGCACGCCGATATGGCGCGCAATGGCGAGAATGTGAATGGTGGCATTTGTAGAACCGCCGATGGCCGAATTGACCACGATGGAATTTTCCAGCGCCTTGCGGGTGATGATGTCTGATGGCTTCAGGTCTTCCCAAACCATATCAACGATGCGCCTGCCGGTTTCGTAAGCGTTTTGGCCGCGCTCACGATAGGGCGCTGGGATAGCAGCGCCGCCCGGCAAAGTCATGCCCAAAGCCTCCGCCAATGAGTTCATGGTCGAGGCAGTGCCCATCGTATTGCAATGGCCAACCGAAGGCGCGGACGAGGTGACGATCTCCATGAATTCTTCATAGTTGATCTTTCCTTCGGCCAGTTCCTTGCGCGATTTCCACACGATTGTGCCGGAGCCGGTGCGCTCGCCCTTGTGCCAGCCGTTCAGCATCGGCCCGCCGGAGAGCACGATGGCGGGAATATTGACTGTCGCTGCCGCCATGATGCAGGCGGGCGTGGTCTTATCGCAGCCAGTGGTCAGAACCACACCGTCCAGCGGATAGCCATAGAGGGTTTCAACCAGCCCGAGATAGGCGAGGTTGCGATCAAGCGCCGCCGTTGGCCGCTTGCCGGTTTCCTGTATCGGATGCACCGGAAATTCAAACGCGATGCCGCCCGCCGCCGTAATGCCATCGCGCACCCGCTTGGCGAGTTCGATATGATGGCGGTTGCAGGGTGAAAGGTCGGAACCGGTTTGCGCAATGCCAATGATAGGCTTGCCGGATCGCAGCTCGCCTGGGGTGAGGCCGAAATTGAGATAGCGCTCGATGTAGAGCGCGGTCATGCCGGGATTTTCAGGATTATCAAACCAAAGTTTGGAGCGCAGCGACGCTTTATCGCGCATGGTTCCCGACTTTGGCGATGTGTCGTCTTTATGTGCCACCTGACTCTCCAATTCTATCTAACATGCTAGTTAACAAGACCATGCAACGAACGCAGATACATTTCAATGTTCAATCTGTCTTAAACCCGTAATCCAAACCGTTTTTACCAGATATACCGGCCAGTTCGCTGCGCTCTAGCCATTACCGCCTGTGCCGTTGAAGCCACGCCGGATATGAGCCTCAAACAGGGCGTTTACCGCATCCTGCACTATGACCTCAGGGCTCGTAAAGCAATAGGCCGAAGCCAGCTGCCCTGCGCTGGCCAGCGTGGCCGCCCCGTGTGAAATCGCCCAGATCTGCAGGGCAAGCGTCCGGCCATCTGGCGCGTTGACACCACAATCGCGCAGCACGGCGGTGGCCGCATTCTCCAGCAGCAGCAGCGACTGGAACGAATTATCCGCGGGCAGAAAGCTGCTCGAAAGGCCGAACATAGCCGTGTAAAGCCCCGGTTCTTCGCGCGCAAATGCCTGATAGGCAAGGCCCATGCGCTCAAACGCAATGCGCGCTTCGGGCGCTCCATCACCCCAAGCCGCCGTTAGCCGCTGCGTGAACAATTCAAAACCACGTTGCCGGAGTTCGCCGATCAAAGCCGATCGGTCCGTAAAGTGACGATACAGCGCCGCGGGGGTCACCCCGGCAAGCTTTGCGGCATCGCTCAGCGTAAAACCCGAAGCGCCGCGCTCGCCCATCAAGCGCCGGGCCGCTTCAATCAAGGTCTCCTTCAGACTGCCGTGATGATAGCCCCGCCGGGAGTGAAAAAAAGGAGGTCCATGCCGCATGGAACCAGTATAGCGCGGGCAACATCAAATGGCGAGACATGCGCATTTCGAGGTGAGCCACACCGCCGAATTCCAGGCTCCGGCAGGGAAGGCGCGAAACCTCGGATCTCGCCATTGAGACAGACACACCAAAAAGCTGGCACTCATTCGGGCAGAACATAGTAAAGGCGCTTAAATATTGTGCAGGCGGCCAAAAAAGTATGAAAAATTTGTGAATATTTAAGGCTTTGCAAGA
>JANXSV010000003.1 GCA_025356505.1 Methylovirgula sp. | reverse complement strand
AGGGCGCGGATATCATCAAACGGCAAAACATGGGCGGTCATGGGTCTCTCCAAGTGAGCCTGTTCTTAGAGAGGGGCAGCCAAAATTGGAAGGGGCTATAGCGATCTCAGGTGTCGCATCGCAGACGCAATGTTATTTCGGTTTTAGGAGCACGTCGCCGCTACGGCGTTGTCATTGATCCAGCAGCCTAAACCACGACCTCAAGCTCCTTCATGCCCGTAGTGCCGAAAACCTTTCGGTAGCGGTTGAGTTCAGCCGGGTCGCCAGTGACCTTGGCGGGGTTATCCGAGAGCTTTACTGCGGCGTGGCCGTTGACTTCAACCACTTTGCACACCAGCGAGATGGCTTTCAAAGCGTCATCGGCGCCATTTGGCACGCAGCCCTTAAAATCATTGGTCAAGTTCGTGCCCCAGCCGATGGAGATGTTAACCTCACCGTTGAAGCGGCGAACGCAGGTTTCGATTGAATCGATGTCCATGCCGTCGGACAAGACGATCAGCTTTTCATGCGGGTTGCGGCCCCTAGCCTTCCACCAATCCAACATTTCCAGCGCGCCTTCGATTGGCGGCTTGGAATCGGGCCTAGCGCCCTTCCAGTCCGCAACCCAATTAGGCGCAGACTTCAAGAAGGTCGTGGTGCCAAAAGCATCCGGCAGTATCACGAGCAGGTTGCCGCCATACATCTTGGCCCAATCGGTCAGCACATCATAAGGTGCCTGCCGCAGTTCGGTGTCATTTTTAGCCAGCGCCGCGTACACCATGGGCAATTCGTGGCCGTTGGTACCGATCGCCTCAAGACCGAAATCAAAGGCAAATTTTACATTGGACGTGCCGACGAACGAGTCCTTTATGCCTTCCTGCATCGCCTCGACGCACCAGCGCTGCCACAAATAGCCGTGTCGGCGGCGGGTTCCGAAATCGGAAATACGCACCGGCGCTTCGGCCTTGAGGGCGCGCAGGCGCTCCACTTTCAGCCAGAGCTTGGCCTTGGCTCGGGCATAAAGCACATCCAGCTCAAATCGGCTCATGTGCTTGAGCGCGGCGCGGGCGCGGAGCTCATTGACGATGGAAAGCGCCGGAATTTCCCACATGGTCGATTGCGCCCAAGGCGCGTCAAAACGCAATTCATATTGGCCGTCACATTTGTGCAGCTCATATTCGGGGAGCTGAAATGTCGCCAGCCAATCTATGAATGCCGGCTCGAATATCTGCTTTGTGCCGTAAAAAGTATTCCCTGCAAGCCAAATCAGCTCATTTTTGGCAAAGCGGAGCGAGCGCGCGTGGTCCAATTGGTCTGCAAGTTCGGACTCGTCGATGATGTCACCGAGGCGAACGCTTTGGCTGCGATTGATCATGGAATAGGCGACGCGCTCATTCGGGTGCATTTTCCAGATCATCTGCAGCATCAGCAGCTTGTAGAAATCCGTATCAAGCAGCGTGCGCACAATGGGGTCGATGCGGAAACTGTGGTCGTAAACGCGGGTGGCAAGGTCGGTAGCCATAGGGATCCTGGCGGGTCAAGCAGAGTGTAACTGCGCGATATTATGGCTTGCTGTGCGCAGAAAGTCGATTAGATGTGGCCTATGGTTCGACACTTTCACCTTTGGCAGACTGTCTGCGCAGAATTTGCCCGCGATTTCCTCTCGATGTTGCGGTTTTTCTCACGCCTGGGCGTGCCAGCGCTCGCCTTTGAGCACGACGTTCACGCAATGCCGAACTTCAAAACGTCGGTTCGAGCGCTGCCGCTGGCGGGGGCATGCCTTGGGCTGTGCGGCGCAGCTATTGTCCTTACTTTACGCGGGCTGGGACTGCCGCCATCGTTAGTGGCCGCACTGACGCTCGCCGGATTGGCACTGATTACGGGTGCCATGCATGAAGACGGTCTTGCCGATGTGGCTGATGGTTTTGGCGGTGGTGGAAGCCTGGCGCGCAAGCTCGAAATCATGAAAGACAGCCGACTCGGCAGTTTTGGTGTAATGGCGCTGGTGTTGACGTCGCTGGCGCGCTGGGCGGCGCTTACGGCTTTAATGGCGCGATTTGGTGACGGGGCTGCGGCCTTGGCGCTGGTTGCGAACGGAGCCGTTTCGCGGGCCCTATGCGTGGTGCCAATGTGGCTGCTGCCCCCTGCGCGAAGCGATGGTGCGGGATTTTCAGCCGCACGGCCGAGCGGGCAAGCCATG
>JANXSV010000022.1 GCA_025356505.1 Methylovirgula sp. | reverse complement strand
CGCCATATCATCCGAAATGTTTCAGCTGTTCCGGCACATGCGACCATGGTGTGTATTTTGAAGGCGGCGGTGATGGAGTAAACGAACTAGCATGTCAGCCATGTCAATTCCGCATAACACGCATGCGAATTTGCAGCTATTTCTGACACGACAGGTGCAGCACGGACTGTTGCCTCCGTTGAAGCACCTGTTGTTTACGTTGAAACATTTGCCGTCTTGCATCGTTTTTGCGAAATGTCGTCCACACCTTTGCGCACGATGCTGCCATGCTTGCTAAAATCCACGCTTTTTCGCCCTCAACGCAGCTCGCCATAGTGTTGGGCAGTATTTACTTCTACATCGGCATTTTTGCGCCATTTTTCCCGCTATGGCTCACGGCGCGCGGGTTAAATCCGAGTGAGGTCGGGCTGGTGTTGGCAGCGCCGATTGTGGTGCGGGTGATCAGCAATCCACTGATTTTGTCATTGGCCAGCCAGAAACAGGCTGTGGATGAAACCATGGTCTGGTGCGCGCTGGCGTCATTGGCCGGTTTTGTCGGCCTGGTGTTTTGCCATTCGTTCTGGCCGCTGTTGATTGTCACGGGCCTCACATTTTTGTTTCAGGGCTCGATGATGCCGCTGAGCGATGTCATGATTTTGAACCAGGTCGCGCGCAACGCAAAACTGCATTATGGCTCGATCCGGTCCTGGGGGTCGGTTTCGGTATTGGCGGGGATGCTGATTGCCGGGGCATTAGCTGGCGTTTTGCCAGGCGAGGCGGTGATATGGATGCTGGTGCTGTCCGCCATCGCCCAGGCCTTGATTTGCACCGCTCTGCTTTCTAAAGCGGGCGGCCATGCCAAGCCTATCGCCAGCAAGGCGCCATCGCGCGATATGAAGCGACTTGATCTGGTGCTGATTGTGATTGTGGCTGCGGCGCTGGTTCAGTGCAGCCATGCCATGATCAGCGGTTTCAGTTCGATTTTGTATCATTCACGTGGATATTCCGACTTTTTTATCGGATGGGCGTGGGGCGGCGGGGTTTTTACCGAAATCCTGATGTTCATGGTGGCCGGGCGCTATCTTGGCGGCGCGAATAACGCGTACCGCTTTTTCATGGTCGGCTGTGTTTCGTGTGTGATCCGGTGGGTGGTGTCGTCGATGGATCTCGGCGCGGCGGGAATTATCCTGACGCAGGGCAGTCACGGCCTGACGTTCTGCGCGACGCATCTGGGCACGATGTATTTGCTGGCGCGCATGGTGCCAAGCGGACGCCTCGCGCAAATGCAGGGAATCTATGCCGGCACGACCTCATTATTTACGGCGGCGATGACGGCGCTTTCCGGCCCGATATTCCAGCACTATAGCGGGCACGGACTGTTGGTGATGATTGTGCCGGTGGTGATTGGAATGTCGATGATGGTCTATGTTTATCTGCAGTGGCGGCGCGGGTTAACCCCATAGCGCGCGATTAGGCGGATAGACGAGCGAACCATCGTAGGTGAGGCCTTCAGGGCGATCTTGTTTCAGCAACAGCGGCCCATCAAGATCAACAAAACGGGCACCGGCGGTGAGTAACATGGCAGGAGCCATAGCCAGTGACGACCCGACCATACACCCGATGAAAAGCTCGAAACCAAGCCGCCGACCTTCGTCGGCTAGCAGCAGCGCCTCGGTGAGGCCGCCGGTTTTGTCCAGCTTGATGTTGATGGCATCATATCGCTGGCGCAGCGCCGCGAGGCCGTGGCGGTCATGCACGGATTCGTCTGCGCAGATTGGAATCGGGCGGGGTAGATGCTCCAGCGCGGCGTCCTGTCCGGCTGGAAAGGGCTGCTCGATAAGCGCCACTCCGGCAGCTTCGCAGGCCGCGAGGTTTTCGGCATAAAGCTCCGGTGTCCAGGCTTCGTTGGCATCCACGATCAAAATCGACTGCGGCGCGGCCTTGGCCACCGCCGCAATGCGCGCGCCATCACCGCTTCCGCCGAGCTTTATTTTGAGCAGGGGCCGGTGCGCAGCTTCGCGCGCGGCCATGGACATCGCGTCCGGCGCGTCCAGCGAAATGGTGTAGGCCGTGGTGGCAGGGCTGAGCCTGTCAAGCTTGGCAAGAACAAAGGCCGGGACATTGGCGATTTTCGCATCAAGGTCCCACAGGGCGCAGTCGACGGCATTGCGGGCAGCGCCCGGAGCAAGCGCATTTTGCAGGCTTTCCCGGCTCAGACCTGCCTCTATCTGCGGCCTTAGCGCTTCGATTTGCGCGCTGACGCTTTCGAGCGTTTCGCCATATCGGGCGTAGGGAACACATTCGCCGCGGCCCAGATAGGCACCATCGGCGATCTTGACCTCGATGACCGCAGCTTCGACGCGGCTGCCGCGCGAAATTGTGAAGGTTTTTGCTAAAGCGAAGCGGCGGGTATTCAGAGACAGGATGCGGGTCATTTGACATGTATAATGAAGGTTACAATCGCCGCAAGCGACTGAATTTGTAGTATGTGTGTCTTTTCAGCGCTCGACGACCTCGTAAGGTTAACTATAAAGTCCAATATGGATTCTGAAATCGGTTTCACTCAGGACTTGAGCGACAACGGCGCGCGGCTGCTTTTGCGCGGGCCTTGGCTTGCGGCGAGCGGCAAGGCGCTTGAGTCGACCGCGCTGGAACTGGCCCGGAATCCGGAACGCGCCCTGAACGTGATTATCGACCTTGCCGGTGTCAACGGGCTGGATACGGCAGGCGCGTGGGTCATCGACCGGGCGCGCGTCCAGATGGAGGCGGCAGGAGCCAAAGTCACGTATGACGGCCTTAGTGACGCTAAAGCGACGCTGCTGAAAGAATCGCAGTTCCGCGAATTCGCAACATCATC
>JANXSV010000425.1 GCA_025356505.1 Methylovirgula sp. | reverse complement strand
CGCAAAACTTCGGTGGAATTGCCGGGCCCGCAGCCCAGATCAGCCACATAGCGCGCGGTGCGCAGCGGAATTTGTGACACCAGATCACGCACCGGACGGGTGCGTTCATCTTCAAATTTCGTATATAGGGCTGGAGACCACGACATCATTTACTCCCCGGAATCGAATGTTTTGACCCTACAAACCTTCTGCCTCACGGCCTAGCGCCGCGTCTTTTGCCAGTTGCAAATCCGGCACAGACCAGCGCAGCAAAACCATAATAGCGCCCCACGGCAGAGCCCACTTCGATACATGCGCCCGCCCGCCGCAATCTCACGCAGGCATCGCGCGAACGTGAGACTTCGTGTAGGCCGGAACAGCTGGCACGGGCATTTTAAACACGAAGACGCCACCAAAAAAGACATGGCGATGAAGGAAATGGAAATGGCCAAAGACATGATGGCTAAGAAAGACGAAGCAGGCTGCATGATGCATACTGGTGAAGCAATGAAGGACTTGAAATAAGCCTTTCACCATTTGCGATGATAGCCCGGCACCGCGTTGGGCTATTTATTGACGAAAAAGTAGCTTATAGCCCTGCCCTCTGTGCCACGCCGAGGATCATATCCACCACCTCCGCTGTCGCCGAGTGATGCGGCGAGTGGCCCATCTCCGGGAGTATTTTCAGCGTGGCACCTTTTACCTCGCGTTCGGTATTCACCGAGTGGATGGTGGTAAAAACCACGCTGTCTTTATCGCCGGCAATAAGTCCGGTGGGTGCCGTGATCTCGTGCATGCGCTTCGATTGCACTACGACAAAGTCATAAAGCGCCTCGACGTCCTGCGCATTGGCGCGAAACTCATCCGGCCGCAACACCATCTTGACGCCGGTGGCTTCGATAAAATCAGCGGGCGGAATTTGCGGCGCAAAAACCGCTTTGATCGCGGATGGCATCGTCATCAAACCGATAGGCAGCGTGATGGTATGGGTGAAAAACCAGCCAAGGTAGGGCGTCGAGGCAAGGTGATAATAGGCGGCAATTCCGCCAGGCCACGGATGCGTGACTGCGGAAATCAGCGCCAGGCCCTGCGTAAAATCCTTATGGTCAATGGCAAAATTGCTCGCCATCGCGCCTGCGAGCGAATGACCAACTATGATCGCCTGTTTCACTCCGATTTTTTCGAGCGCTGCCCGGACAATTTTGGCTTGCTTGGCCGGAGACGCCTGATCGGGCGCGTTAAAGCGATCCGACCAGCCATGCCCCGGACGATCCGGCGCGATGACGCGAAAGCCCGCTGCGGCCAGCGGCGGCCCAAGCGGCAGCATGACATCCGCCTGATTGCCACTTGCCCCGTGAAGCAACACAATCGTGCCTCGGGGTGAGCCGTTGACCAGATTGGCGGTGGGCATCAGGTCAACAAGATGAATGCGGCCGCCTTGCAACTGCACAAATGTGCCCTGAGGGGGATGTTTAATGCCGATGCGCCCGGCGGCAAGAAAAGTGAACAGCATAAGTCCGAGGACGAGTGCTAAAAACCCCAAAACAATCACGCGAAAATTCCGAATAATAGAAACAGCCATAATGACATTACGCGCGATGGCGGAAATGGTTGCAAGAGCCGGAGAGGAAAAAAGCCAACCTGCCTGCTTTATGCTGCTTATTAGATGCCCTGACCTTCAACATCATTGGCCAACTTTTCGACGTGGGCTTTAATCTGCGGCCATTGAGGAGCAATGTCCAACACATGACGGTAGGCTTTGAGCGCCTCGGCTTTGTTTTCGCGCTGTTCAAAAATCATGGCAGCGCCGTTGAGCGCTCCAAAATGACGCGGCTCAAGCTTTAAAACGCGCGTGATGTCTTCCATTGAGCCTGTTTCATCATCGAGCATGTAACGCACCGTGGCGCGCTTGTTCCAAGCTTCTGCCCAATCCGGCGCAAGTTCAACGAGCTTGTCCAACACGTTGAGGGCGACATCGAGGTTCTGCGTGTGCATGGCAAACAACGCCCGCCGCATCAGCAAATCGGCTGTGCTTGAGTCGGTGGTGAGCCATAAAGCCTGAATTTTTTCCGAAATAGCGAGCGTGGATTCGGAATCCTCGGCCTTGGCAAGGCTATCAAAAAGCGTGGAGAGCTGGGTGGTGCGGGCCGGGGCATCCGGAGTTGTTGCTGTCTGGGCGGCGGCCCAACGCAAAGCGTCCGGCGCTGTGAGGCCGCAAATTGAAATTGCCAAGAGAAGCAAAAATTTCTGCATTGCCTCAAGCTAGGGCGACGATGCAAAAAAATCCAAACAAAAAAGCGCCCGTCAGAGCGCTCTTGGCTGGATGCAACAATTAGACACAGGCTGCGAGCATGTAATCCGGCTTTTCGAGCCCGTTTTATGCTCAAGCTTGCGGAAAGGCCTTAGCCCTGGCGCGCCTTGTAACGCTTCTGAGTCTTGTTGATGATGTAAACACGGCCGCGGCGGCGAACAAGCTGGTTGTCGCGGTGACGGGTGCGCAAAGACTTGAGTGAGTTACGAACTTTCATAATCGACCTTCGATAATCCAACAAAGCGCACGCGAGCACGCTGAAATCCGCCACGCAGCACCAACCCGCAACGGGCGTCTGCACAAGAGAGCCGTGTACTAACTGTGACAGGGCGCGGCGTCAACCCCATCGCGCGCAATTCGGGGTGGAATTCGCCCCGCCGACACGTAAACACGGGGGGCATGGCTCTCCGCCTCTGCTTTGCCGCAAACCACATCAATGGTAGTGTTGCTCGAGGGAGATTCATAACATGGCAAGAGTGATCAGTGTCGTCGTGGCAGGCATATTCGGCGTTTGTATTGGCGCAGGCGGATATGCTTATTACATCGCCAAAACCGTGCCTGCAGCTCAGGCCAAGGCTTTTACAGCATGGTCCGAGGTTGAAAGCCAGTTCAAGGCGCGGGCCGAACTGACCCCGAAACTCATTGCCGTCGTGCAAAGCATCAATGATACGCAGAAGCCGCTGATCGAGGACCTCAAGGCCGGGCAAGCGGCGGTGCTGGCGCTCCCGCCCAACCCTGATGCCCCAAAATCCGCCCAGAGCATTCGAAAGTTCATGGATGTGCAAGATGGGATGTCGAAGCAACTTGGCCGGATTTATGATTTTCTGAACTATTATCCGGACAAGGCGCGCGACGGCGACGTGCGCGCAACGCTGAACGAACTCGAAAAGCAGGAAAGCGCTATCGTGGTTGCGCGGCGGACCTATTCTAATCTGGCCGGCGAGGTAAACGGCTTCCTAACTCAGCCGCCGCAAAGCTGGGTTGCCAATAAGCTTGACCCCAAACCGGTCAAACTCGCCGAAAAATTTGAGGCCGAGTAAGCAAAGCGCGCGCAGGCAATGCACATCCCTCCGGAACGTTTGGCGCACAGGGGTATGTAAGGCTCGCACCCGACGCTCATTCGCGTCAGCGTCAATCGCCTCAGCGTCAATCTGCTCAGCGTCGATTTCCTCAGCGTCGATTTCTGCAGTTGCGCACCGACGCGCCCGTTCACAAATCTGATCATATTATTCAGGCCTGACCGCTTCGGGTGATGACTTGGCCAGATCTAACTGAGTATGAGACACAATTCGCGCGGATGTGCGCGTTTGCTGCGCAGCGCGGCAATTTCAAGAGGTGGATTATTGCTTTTATTGCAATGCACAATTGAAATACCGTCTATTTATCGAAATTCTGAGAGGCGTAAACCTACGGCCATCAACTCTGCACTGCTTGCATCCTA
>JANXSV010000418.1 GCA_025356505.1 Methylovirgula sp. | reverse complement strand
GAATTAACGCTTGGAGAACTGGAAGCTCCGGCGTGCCTTCTTCTTACCGAACTTTTTACGTTCAACAACGCGTGGATCGCGGGTGAGGAAACCTTCAGGCTTCAATACTGCGCGCAAGTCCGGCTCGAAGTAGGTCAAGGCTTTGGCAATACCGTGACGCACTGCACCAGCCTGGCCGGAAAGACCGCCGCCTGCGCAGGTAATCATCACGTCATACTGAGTCTGACGCTTCGCAACCACGAGGGGCTGATTCAGTAACATGCGCAGAACCGGACGCGCAAAATAAACTTCGAGCGCACGGGTGTTTACGGTGATTTTACCAGTGCCGCGCTTGAGCCATACACGAGCGACGGCGTTCTTGCGCTTGCCTGTAGCATAGGCGCGGCCGAGCTTGTCGAGCTTCTGGACGTGAACGGGAGCGGAAGGCTGAGCTTCGGACGTAGCCGACTTCAAATCTGCGAGGGAAGAAATTGTTTCAGTCATAATCAGGCGCTCCGCTTCTGGTTCTGCACCGAGTTCTTCGGGCTCATTGCGGCAACGTCGAGCAGAACCGGCTGTTGTGCGACGTGGGGATGTTCCGCGCCTTTGTAGACGCGCAGGTTCGACAGCTGCTCGCGTCCAAGAGGCCCGCGCGCCATCATACGCTGCACAGCCTTTTCGAGAATGCGCTCAGGAAAGCGACCTTCCAAAATGAACTTGGCTGAACGCTCTTTGATGCCGCCGATGTAACCGGTGTGGTGATGATAGACTTTTTTGTCTTTCTTTTTGCCGGTAAACACAACGTGCTCAGCATTGATAACAACAATAGCGTCGCCACAATCAACGTGAGGTGTAAAAGTTGGTTTGTGCTTGCCGCGCAGACGCATGGCGATGATTGTAGCAAGGCGCCCGACAACGAGACCCTTGGCGTCAATCAAAATCCATTTTTTGTCCACTGTGGCAGCATTGGCCTGATAGGTCTTGCCGAACATGTGTCAATCCATAATTAAGAAGACGCGGCAGATAGAGCTCCGCCGCAGAATGCGTGGGTGATAGGCGAAGCGCCTATCCATGTCAATGCATGATTGATCAAACTATATTACAGAAATTTGTTTTATATCAATGCATTAAATATATAAGTATTATTTTACCTCACCAGAATATCGACAGTCCGTTCGGCACCGGCGCATTAAAGCACCCCCTCATCAATTCCGGCACCACCATCACCGTAATAAAGGCAGCGCAGAGCTCTTTGCAAAGGTAAATGCCGAAATTACGGTTGATTAGATTGGATTAGCAGGTGCAGACGCGCCGCGCGGAATCAAGCGTGTTTAGCGGCGTCACAATCACCCAAATGGCGGAAACAATAGTTCAACGGACATGCCTAAGCTCGCGATTGCATCGACTTCATCCTGACTTCGAGAGACATTAGCGACAAGATCCGCTAGATTGTCCGTGCAAGGCACTGGCCGATCCTGAAGTTCAGCTAGGGAAGCGATGCTGGAGTTCTTTGACCTGCATGGAGGTCAAAGGCCGAATTTGCGAGCCGCGCAACAACAAGAAAAGTTTTGCTGTTTCCTCAAGCTCTTCAATGGCATAGAGAGCAGTTTCTAAACTCGATCCCGAGACAACGGGGCCGTGGTTGGCCAGTAAAACCGCATGATGGGCAGTTGCAAGTTTTTCAACGGCAAGAGCTAGGCTCTCATCTCCCGGCGGAGAGTATGGCACCAGCGGCAGCTTGCCCACCCGCATGACGTAATAGGCTGTCAAGGGCGGCAGACAATCGTGCTCGTCGATGCCATGCAGGCAGGATACAGCGACTGAGTGGGTTGAGTGCAGATGCACAACGGCTTCGCATTTCGCGCGGCTGGAATACATCACGCGATGCAGGAAGGCTTCCTTCGTCGGCTTTTCGCCAGAGACGAGGTTTCCGAGGGTATCCAGTTTTGAAAGTTTGGCCGGATCGAGCTCGCCCAGCGATGCGTTGGTTGGCGTCATCAACCAACCGCCATCAGGCAGTCTGACGGAAATATTTCCCGCCGAACCAAAGGTCAAGCCCCGGTGGAACAGCGACGCGCCGCAACGGCAAATTTGCTCCCGGAGTCTGGCTTCTGTGCTCACCGCAATAAGCTCCACGCTTTCAGGAAAAAGTCTGGCGTACCGAAATTACCTGATTTCAGCGCCAGCGCCATTGGCGGGCCTGAGCGGCTCAATGTCCAGGGTACGCCGGGATCAATCTCCGGCCCGATGGACAATACGCCAACACCCAGTGCTTCGACAACAGCCCCGGACGTTTCACCGCCCGCCACGAGTAGGCGCGAAAATCCTAGCGCACTTAGGCCGTGCGCTACGTCTGCGAGAAGATTTTCAACACTGTGCCCAGCGGCCTCACGTCCAAGCCTGCTCTGCACCAGACCGACATTTTCGGGATTGTCGCTGGAGTAAACCAACGGAATTGACTGGGCGGACTGCGCTTTCACCCAGTCTAGCACGATTGAGGGTGTGAGGTTGCCAGCTACAATTTCCAGCGGATCGATGCGCAAGGCAGGGAAACCAGCTGCAAGGGCCGCGGCCACCTGCCCGCGCGTTGCGGAAGAACAAGACCCTGCCAGAACAATCTGGCGGCCTCTCGGAGCTGAGATTGCCCTCGGCGGAGGCGTCAACCCGGCAAGCAGACCTGCCGCGACATAGGCTACGGGCAATCCAATTGCCACGCCAGACCCGCCCGTTACCAATTGCAAAGTCGCCGCAGCCTTGCCGATGGCTCGCAGATGAGCGTCATTGAGAGCGTCAACGATGGCAATTCTTTTGCTAAGAGCTATTTCGCGCGCAAATGCAACGGAAATAGCGTCCGCGCCAACTTCGACATCTGAATAGGTGACGTGGCCGATTTCACAGGCGGTCTGCCGCTTCAAAACGCGGCGAAGGTCGGAGTCCCGCATAGGGTTGAGCGGATGATCTCTCATCGGACTCTCAGAGAGGGGTACGCCGTTCACAAACAAATTGCCCATGTAAATTGAACGCCCCGCCGCCGGAAA
>JANXSV010000380.1 GCA_025356505.1 Methylovirgula sp. | reverse complement strand
GCCGTGTCGAAGCATGATGTGCCGGTTGTGCAGGCCTGCGGGCTGATCTTTGCCGCCGCCTATATCCTGATGAATTTAACCGCCGACGTGCTCGCTATATTGAGCAATCCCCGCCTGCGCCATCCGCGCTAATGACAAGTTGGAGCTAAATTTGCGTCTCTTCGGCTACAAAGTTCCAATCACGGCGCAGATCGGCATGGTGATCATTGTCGTCAATCTGCTGATCGCGCTGCTCGCACCGCTCATCGCTCCCTATTCAGAGTCAGACATTGTTTGTGATGCTTGGGCCGATCCAAGCAGCCAGTTCTGGTTTGGCTGTGATAATCTTGGACGTGACATTCTCAGCCGCATGATGTTTGGCGCGCGCACGTCTATCGGCCTGTCGTTGATGATTACGGCTTTGTGCTTCGTCATTGGTATTATTGCCGGCTTTGCCGCGGCGATTTCGGGCCGCTGGCTTGATATATTTCTGTCCCGCCTCGTCGATCTGCTGTTATCGATGCCAACGCTCATTTTTGCCTTCGTTATTCTGTCTGTGTTGGGCACAGATATTCCGGTTTTGATTATCACGATCGCTCTGCTTTATGCGCCGATTGTCTTTCGACTGGCGCGCGCGGTGGCTATGAACATTACAGTTCTGGAATATGTCGAGGCGGCAAAACTTCGCGGCGAAGGCATCTGGTGGATCATCCGGCGCGAAATCCTGCCAAATGCCATTCCGCCGCTTGCGGCCGAGTTTGGGCTCCGGTTCTGTTTCACATTTCTGTTTATTGCTGCGTTGAGTTTTCTCGGGCTCGGCGTCCAGCCGCCTCATGCTGACTGGGGCGGTATGGTGAAAGACCTGCGCGATATGATCAATCTCGGATCTATTGCGCCGCTCTATCCCGCTGGGGCGATCGCTCTTTTAACGATCGGCGTGAACTTTGTCGTCGATTGGATGCTCTCCATTCACTCGCGCGGGCATGGAGAAGGCGCATGAGCATGCCCGGTTTCGGCAAAACCATCGTCGACGTTCAAAATCTGGTTATTCAGGTGAAAACCGATGCAGGCATCGGGCCGACATTGGTGGACGATGTCAGCTTCCAGCTTCGGCAGGGCGAGGTCCTTGGGCTTATCGGCGAATCGGGCGCTGGCAAATCGACGATAGGCCTCGCGACATTGGGCTACACGCGCGGCAGTTGTTACATGACCGGCGGCAAGGTGGTGTTTCAGGGCCGCGACATCCGTGAAATGACGGTGAGCGAGCGCGCGAGCATTCGCGGTCGTGGCGTCGCCTATATCGCCCAAAGTGCCGCGGCGTCATTTAATCCGACCATGACCTTATACGACCAGATTTGTGAAATTCCAGTTTTGCAAGGCTTGCTGACCAACGAACAGGCGCGTGATGAAGCGGTAAAGCTTTTCCGGGCCCTTGAACTCCCGCGCCCGGAAACATTCGGCGAGCGCTACCCGCATCAAGTCTCCGGCGGGCAGTTGCAGCGCGCAATGGCCGCAATGGCGATGATCACCAAGCCTGACCTTCTGGTGTTTGATGAACCGACCACAGCGCTCGATGTGACAACTCAGGTTGAAGTTCTGGCGTCGTTTAAACATCTGATCCGCGAAAACGGAACGGCGGCCATCTACATCACCCATGATTTGGCTGTTGTCGCGCAGATATCCGACAGCATCATGGTGTTGCGCCACGGCAAAATGGTTGAGCACGGCTCTGCCGTCCAGATTTTGCAGGCACCGACGCAAGAGTATACCCGCCGCCTTGTGGCCGAACACAGCATGCAGGGCGATTTCGCCGTCAATAACACCAAAAGTGACGTTGCGCTGCTGAGCGTAGAGGCCGTGACGGCGAGTTATTCGAGCCTCGCCAAGGTTGTCGATAACATCAGCCTTGAAGTGCGCAGCCGCGACACGGTGGCCGTGGTGGGTGAGTCCGGTTCCGGAAAATCGACCATGGCGCGGGTGATCACAGGCCTTTTGCCGCGCGGGGCCGGCGATATCAAGTTTGAGGGCAAGTCCTTGCCAGCGCGATTGAAAGATCGCACATTCGATCAGCTTCGACGTATTCAGATGATTTATCAGATGCCGGACGTCGCGCTCAATCCACGCCAGACACTCAATGAAATCATCGGCCGTCCGGTTCAGTTCTATTTCAAGCGCAGTGCAGCCGAAGCGCGCACGCGGGTCAAAGAGTTGCTGCGGCAGATTGATTTGCCTGAGGACTTCATCGACCGCTATCCGGCGCAGCTTTCCGGCGGGCAAAAGCAACGTGTTTCGATTGCACGAGCGCTGGCGGCGGAGCCGGACCTGATCATTTGCGACGAGGTGACTTCGGCGCTTGACCAACTCGTTGGCGAAGAAATCCTGAAATTGCTGAAGAGCCTGCAAGATCGGCTCGGGCTGGCCTATCTGTTCATCACCCATGATCTGGGCACAGTGCGGCGCATCGCCAACAAAGTGGCAGTGATGCAACAGGGAAAACTGGTGACATGGGCGACACAAAGACAGTGTTTTCGCCGCCGTTTCACCCCTACACCGAAATTTTGCTCACCTCTGTGCCAGAAATGCGTCCAGACTGGCTGGACGATCTGCTGGCCAAGCGCAAAGTTTCGGCCTGACGTTTTCGGGTTTTGCGCTTCAGGACAGCATTGTGAGGAGCTCGGCGGCAATGCCTTTTCCGAGCTTCTCAAGTTCCGGTGCATCGAAATGGATGCCGTCACCCGTGCTGGATTGAACAAGTGTGCCCGCATCCAGAAAGCTGACGCCGTGAAGCGTCGCAGTTTGCTTATAGAACTCCGGTAGAGCTTTTGATTTCGCCGCCCCGCCCGCAAACATCGGCTGAAAGGCGCCCACTTCGAGAATCGGCGGCGGGCACACCAGCAGAACCTTGATTGCGTCCTGCCCGAGCGAGAAATCCTGGATGATTTTCAGCAAAGTTCCGGTGCCAGCGGCAATATCAGCCGCGCCAAGCCCAAATCGCGCTTTGAGATCGTTGGTTCCGAGCATTAGCACCACGGCGTCAAGCGGCGTATGCGATTCAAGCAAGCCGAGCAGCATACGCGCGCCGTTTTTGTAAATGCCCTCAATCGGGTCATCATGGACGGTGGTGCGCCCGTTGAGGCCCTCGGGGATAATGTGAAACTGGCTGCCAAGCTGGCGCTGCGCCACGCTGGTCCAGCGCTGCTCAAAGGGATAGCGCGTTGCGCCGGTTTGCAGCGGCCTACTTGGGTAGCCGTGGGTATTCGAATCGCCGAAACACATGATTGTTTTCATTCTACGCTCCCTTATTTGCAGCGAAGTTACCACGGAAGTTCTGTAGCCTCACCGTTGCCAGCGTGATATTTGTGGATTTAGGAGAGTTTCATGTCGGTTCAAACCACGAATAAGCGCATCACTTCGGTTGATATTGCCAAAATGAAAGGCGGCACGCCGATTGTGGCGCTCACGGCCTATCACGCGCATACGGCGCGGATGGTTGACGGGCTTGCAGATGTGATTCTCGTTGGTGATAGCCTTGGCATGGTTATGCACGGGCTGGAAACCACGGTTCCGGTGACCCTCGA
>JANXSV010000376.1 GCA_025356505.1 Methylovirgula sp. | reverse complement strand
TCTCCCGCGGTATGCTGTGTTCTTAGCATTGCTCGTGCCAACGCGCCAAGTCGATTTATCAGGTAAGTTTTACCTCATTTTTGAAAGCAACCGGCTTGTTATTGCCTAAAACATAGTCGTAACGGCTAAAAAATAGGCAATCTAAAAGCACTTGAAACTGTCACGACTTAGGCAACAGTCAAGCCGATGCGTTCTGGCGGGGCAAAGCTGTCCAGCTTGATAGCGTCAATAAAAAACCGCCCTGCGACCTGCGGCTTCAGCGCCACATGAACAGTCTGCCCGATCGCCATAATCAGGCTGTCCCGCCAGTAGGGTTCCCAGCCGTCATCAGCTGGATGCAGCACGCGCGCAACTTGCCCGCCAAGATAAACAGACAGCACCGCGCCGGATTTGTTGATCAGTGTCAGGCTGGTCGGCACATCGCGTTTTACGTTGAAATTATTTTGTGTCGTTGCCGCCCCGAACACACATTCAAACCGCTGCGCCTTGGCCAGCTCGATTTCAGGTGGCAAGCTTGGATGTGGCGGCAGCGCCACAATGGGTGGCAGCGCGGGCAGGGGCTCGCCTTGCGCCACAAAGCGCATCAATTCCTGCTGAAATTTGCCGTTATCGACGCTGATGAGCGGCTGCGTTCCGGCGGGCACATCAAAGATGACATCATATCTAGCGCCCGGGCCGAAAGGGAACGCATCTTGCCGCGGACGGAATATTTCGCTCGGCGTCGAATCAATTGCCACGATGGATCCGATCATGTCGGTGAATTTCATCAAAAACCCGCGCGACGCTGTGGCATTGGCGATCCGCAGCCTTACGCGGGTGTTCGGCTGGACTTGAGTGACAGTTATGGCTTTCGAGGTTGCGCGGGCAATCCCGTTCAAACTCAAAATCGGCGGCGTCAGGTGCTCATTATCCTGCACTAGAAACGGCAATTCGAGGTGTACGAATGGCGGCGCAGCTTCTTCAACCACCAGCAACGTGCTCAACCCGCGGGCGATCTGCTCTATATTGGTGGCTTGCACTAGAAAACTGCCGCTTTCAGGCAGTTGCAGCGGCACTTCTACCGTTGCGCCCTTGCCGATGCTTTCAAGTGCTGCGACGGGCGGCAGGCGCAAGCCGCGAATCTGCAAGCCAATGGCCTCGTCTACGAGGTTGGTGAGTTTGAGGATGACTTTTTCATTTGGTTTCACCCGCAGAGGTGCGTCGGTTTCGAATGTGTAACCAAGCCGGAGATGGTTGCTCATCAATTGCATATGCGCGCCGGTCTTCGCGGTCAGCGATATTTTGCGCGGCGCGTCTGGCGCATTAGCAGCAGGCGCGGCCCCTTGCGCGCCCGCAATGCCCGGCTTTAAAAGGCTCTGGCCCGAAAGGGTTGCGACACCTGCGGTAAAATCGCGTCGGCTTATAGTCACGGCAGCTTTATCCTTAAATCAAATATCGTCTGGCAACCGGGCAGTGGTTTGTCGAGAAGATTGTACGCCATATCACCACGTCCTGTCCTGTCCAGAGCTGTTGCACCTCTGGCTCTCCGCGTGTGAAACTTTTTTGCTGCATATTGTTTCAACCGTTGCTATAGAACCGCACCCGATGCACAGGTTCCCTGGCGCGTCTGGTTATGTATTGGCAAAATGCGGGCGTGGCGGAACTGGTAGACGCACTGGATTTAGGTTCCAGCGGAGCAATCCGTGGGGGTTCGACTCCCTCCGCCCGCACCAAACATAAATCTTTTTTACGACAGTCCGGGCAAAGCCTGAAACTGGCGGGCAAATGTTTTGAAAAGGCGATCCGATATGCAAGTGACCGAAACTCTCCATCAGGGCTTGAAGCACGAATTTAAAGTGGTGCTTCCCATGGCCGAACTTTCGGCCAAGCTTGAGGCTGAACTCAACGACCTCAAGGGCAAAGTCAAAATCAACGGCTTTCGTCCCGGCAAAGTTCCGACCAGCCACATGAAGCGCGTTTATGGTCGCTCCGTCATGGCCGAAGTCGTGCAGAACGCTGTCAACGAAGCCAATAGCAAAATCGTCGCCGAACATGGCTTGCGTCTCGCGCTGGAGCCAAAGGTAACTTTCCCCGAAGATCAGTCGGAAGTGGAAAAGGTGATCGCCGGTGAGGGTGATCTTGCCTATGCCGTAGCTTTCGAAGGTTTGCCGAAGTTTGAAGTCGGTGCATTTGATGACATCGTGCTCAGCCGTCAGGTTGCCGAAGTCGGCGAAGATGATATCAACGAGACGCTGGCCCGCATGGGCGACCAGAACCGCACCTACACTCTGATCGAGAAAAAGACTCACAAAGCCGCCAAAGGCGATCGGGTTTCCGTCGACTTCATCGGAACGATGAATGGCGAAGCCTTTGAAGGCGGCACCGGCACCGACATTGACGTGGTTATTGGTTCGAACACCTTCATTCCCGGCTTCGAAGAGCAGCTTGTTGGCGTCAAGGCAGGTGAAAAGCGCAAGGTTTCGGTCAAGTTTCCAGAAAATTATCTCGAAGCCCGCCTCGCCGGACAGGCTGCGGAGTTTGACGTCACCGCAAAAACCATTTCCGAAGCTGGCGAATTGAAGATGGATGACGATTTTGCCAAGGCCTACGGCTTTGAAGATATCGCCAAGATGAGAGAAGCCGTAAAGGCCAATATGGACGGCCAGTTCACCGGAACCGCGCGCGAAAAACTCAAGCGCGCCCTGCTGGACGAACTCGACAAGCGCTATTCCTTTGAATTGCCAGATGGTCTCGTCGAGCAGGAGTTCGCGAATATCTGGCGTCAGGTGGAAACCGAGCAGAAAAATTCCGGTCGCTCCTTCGCCGATGAAGACACAACCGAAGAGGAAGCCCGCAAGGAATACCGCGCTATTGCGGAACGCCGGGTACGTCTGGGCTTGCTTCTGGCTGAAGTTGGCGACAAGGCCGCTATCAAGGTGACCGATGACGAAGTTACACAGGCTCTTGTCACGCGCGCCCGCCAGTTCCCCGGTCAGGAAAAGGAAGTCTGGGAGTTTTATCGCAAGAACCCGGACCGCTTGGCAGAAATTCGCGCTCCGGTCTTTGAAGAAAAGGTCGTCGACCACATCATCAGCCTCGCAAAGGTCACCGATGTAAAGGTCACGCGCGAAGACCTGTTCAAGCAGGATGAAGAGGTCGCTGAAGAAAAGCCTGCGCCAAAGGCAAAGAAGAAGAAAGCCGAAAAAGCCGAGTAATCTTTGGCCGAGTAGTTTTTGTCTCACCTTTTATGCAATGGCCGGACCCGTTCCGGCCGTTTTGCGTATTTGTCAGCAGCGCTTCACGCGCCAAACCTGTGCATAAGCGAGTATCGCTGTGGAGAACGTGGCTTGTGGCAGGCTGCGGCCCAAAAACGCCATATCCCTCTTTCCGATTTGATAACCCGTGCCTATGTATGGATACAGGCAATGATTCCCCGCTTCTTTATTACTGGTGAGATTTCCAATGCGCGACCCCATAGATACCTACAACAACTATCTCGTCCCGATGGTTGTGGAACAATCGAGCCGCGGCGAGCGCTCTTTCGACATTTATTCCCGCCTGCTGCGTGAACGCATCATTTTCGTTTCCGGCCCGGTTGAAGATCAGATGGCCACGGTCATCGTCGCGCAATTGCTGTTTCTTGAATCGGAAAACCCGAAAAAAGAAATCGCAATGTATGTGAATTCGCCAGGCGGCGTCGTCACCGCGGGCATGTCGATTTATGACACAATGCAGTTCATCCGCCCCAAGGTCTCAACCCTCTGCATGGGTCAGGCCTGCTCAATGGGTTCGTTATTGCTCACAGCGGGTGAGGCTGGCATGCGCTTTGCCTTGCCAAATGCGCGCGTTATGTTGCATCAGCCGTCCGGCGGCTTTCAGGGCAAGGTTTCGGATATCGAACGCCATGCCGAGGACATCATCAAGGTCAAGCGCCGGTTGAACGAAATCTACGTCAAGCACACGGGTCGTGATTACGACACAATTGAGCGCACATTAGACCGCGATCATTTCATGTCTGCGGACGAATCCAAGGCGTTCGGGATTATCGATCAGGTCGTCACAAAACGCGCGGACGATGTGCCAGAGGTAAAGTAAAGTCAGGCCTTGAATACAGGGCCTTCACAAAATGGTCTGCTGCTACGTTTTGTTAGGAATATGCAGACTATATTAACCATGTTGTCGCAATCGGGCGCGTCTCGTACCCGATTTGTTGACCCAGTAGGAGATTAAAATGAGCAAGGTTGGCGCTACAGACTCCAAAAACACGCTGTACTGCTCATTCTGCGGCAAGAGCCAGCATGAAGTGCGTAAGCTTATTGCCGGACCGACAGTATTCATTTGTGATGAATGTGTCGAACTGTGCATGGATATTATCCGTGAGGAAAACAAAACTTCGCTGGTCAAGTCCAAGGATGGCATCCCGACCCCGAAGGAAATCTGCAAGGTGCTCGATGATTATGTCATCGGTCAGCCTCAGGCCAAGCGTGTGCTCGCCGTTGCCGTGCATAACCATTATAAGCGGCTGAACCACGCCACAAAAAACAGCGATATTGAGCTCAACAAGTCCAATATTCTGCTCATCGGCCCGACAGGCTCCGGCAAAACCTTGCTGGCGCAAACCTTGGCGCGCATTCTTGATGTGCCCTTCACCATGGCCGACGCCACCACTTTGACCGAAGCCGGCTATGTCGGTGAGGACGTTGAAAACATCATCCTCAAATTGTTGCAGGCCTCGGATTATAATGTCGAGCGGGCGCAGCGCGGCATTGTTTACATCGACGAAATCGACAAGATCAGCCGCAAATCAGATAATCCGTCCATCACCCGCGACGTTTCCGGCGAAGGTGTGCAGCAGGCCTTGCTCAAGATCATGGAAGGCACCGTTGCCTCCGTGCCGCCGCAAGGCGGCCGCAAGCACCCGCAGCAGGAATTTTTGCAGGTGGACACCACCAACATTCTTTTCATCTGCGGCGGCGCATTTGCCGGGCTCGAAAAGATCATTTCTCAGCGCGGCAAGGGCACGTCCATTGGTTTTGCTGCCAAAGTTCAGGCTCCGGATGATCGGCGCGCCGGTGAAATGTTGCGCCAGACCGAGCCGGAAGACCTGCTCAAATTCGGCCTTATTCCGGAATTCGTCGGACGTCTGCCGGTCATCGCGACGCTCGAAGATCTTGATGAGAGCGCCCTGAAAAAAATCCTTACCGAGCCTAAAAACGCTCTGGTCAAGCAGTATCAGCGCTTGTTCGAAATGGAAGATACCGAACTCACCTTCCAGGATGAGGCGCTTGATGTTGTCGCCAAAAAAGCCATTGAGCGGCGCACAGGCGCGCGTGGCCTGCGCTCGATCATGGAGGCTGTGCTGCTCGACACCATGTATGATCTGCCAGGCCTTGAAGGCGTGTCCCAAGTTGTTATCGGCGCCGAAGTTGTCGAGGGTAAAGCCCGGCCGCTGTATATTTATGACGATAGAGACCGTGCCGCTGGCGCAAGTGCCTGAATGTAAAGGGGCGCGTAATAATTAAGTATCGCGCCCCGCACCAACGGATTTGCACCTTGAAAATCCGTTAACAAGGCTCCATTTGAATTTTAAGAGAGTATATTTCTCAATTCAAATGTGACCACTTTATGCCGGTAAAAATACACACCGGCAAGCCGACCAAAGTGTGTGCAACCGGGTTGCGTAATCTGCTTTTTCGAGGGTCGGGGGCGCCTTTAAGGGCTCTACGGCGCAGGCTGGCGGGGTTTCCCGTTAGTTTGATCTCCATCGGCGGCTTTCATCATAAGCGCTGCTACGAGATGTCAACGCGAACAGGATAATACAATGACAGTCAAGAAAGCCGTTGCCAAACCCGGCGTGATCGAATCTTTCCCCGTATTGCCGCTGCGCGATATCGTGGTGTTCCCAGATATGATCGTGCCGTTGTTTGTGGGTCGTGAAAAGTCGATCCGGGCTTTGGAAGAGGTGATGAAGAACGATCACATGATCCTTCTCGCCACCCAGAAAAATGCCACGGATGATGATCCTGAAACAGATTCCATTCACACCATTGGCACCCTGGCAAATGTTTTGCAGTTGCTCAAGCTGCCGGACGGCACCGTAAAGGTACTGGTCGAGGGGGCGTCGCGCGCGACCGTGCACCGCTACACCCGCACCGAGGAATATTACGAGGCTGATGCGGAAGCTCTGCCGGAAACTGACCTCGACAATGCCGAAGTACAGGCGCTGGCGCGCTCTGTCGCGTCGGAATTCGAAGGCTATGTCAAGCTGAACAAGAAGATTTCGCCTGAAGTCGTGACCACCATCGCTCAGATCACCGAACCCGGTAAACTGGCGGATACAGTTGCGTCTCACCTGGCCGTCAAGCTGTCGGACAAGCAGGAAATTCTCGAAATGACATCGGTCACCAAGCGCCTTGAAAAGTGCCTGGCGCTGATGGAAGGCGAGATTTCGGTGTTGCAGGTCGAGAAGCGCATCCGTACCCGCGTCAAGCGGCAAATGGAAAAGACCCAGCGCGAATATTATCTCAACGAGCAGATGAAGGCGATCCAGAAAGAGCTGGGTGACGGCGAGGACGGCAAAGACGATATGGCCGAGCTGGAAGCCCGTATCAAGGATACCAAGCTTTCGAAAGAGGCCCGTGACAAGGCCACAGCCGAATTGAAAAAGCTGCGCGCCATGTCGCCAATGTCCGCCGAGGCCACCGTCGTACGCAATTATCTCGATTGGTTATTGTCGCTGCCATGGGGCAAGCGTTCCAAAATCAAAAAGGATCTGCCCGCCGCTCAGGCGATGCTGGACTCGGACCATTACGGCCTTGAGAAGGTCAAGGAGCGCATCGTCGAATATCTGGCGGTACAGCAGCGCGCCAACAAGCTCACCGGCCCGATCCTGTGCCTCGTCGGCCCTCCAGGCGTCGGCAAGACCTCGCTTGGCAAGTCGATTGCCAAGGCAACCGGTCGTGAATTCGTGCGCATGTCGCTGGGCGGTGTCCGTGACGAAGCCGAAATTCGTGGCCATCGCCGCACCTATATCGGTTCCATGCCGGGCAAGGTGATCCAATCGATGAAGAAGGCAAAAACCGCCAACCCGCTGTTTCTGCTCGATGAAATCGACAAGATGGGCCAGGATTTCCGTGGTGATCCGTCTTCGGCGCTGCTTGAGGTGCTCGATCCGGAACAGAACGGCAGCTTCAATGATCACTACCTCGAGGTTGATTATGACCTCTCGGGCGTGATGTTCGTGACGACAGCCAACACGCTGAACATCCCCGGCCCGTTGATGGACCGTATGGAAATCATCCGTTTGGCTGGCTATACCGAAGATGAGAAGCTTGAGATCGCCAAAAAGCATCTGATCCCGGCTGCTATCGTCAAGCATGGCCTCATCGCCAAGGAATGGTCAATAGATGATGCCGCGCTGATGGAAGTCATCCGCCGCTACACCCGTGAAGCGGGCGTGCGTAATCTTGAGCGTGAAATCTCCAACCTCGCCCGTAAGGCGGTGAAGGAAATTCT
>JANXSV010000357.1 GCA_025356505.1 Methylovirgula sp. | reverse complement strand
ATTACGGCAATGTGGCCTTGGCCGAATTCCAGCAGATCGCCGCCAATAAAGGCGTGCGCGTCATGTCGATAGAGCGTTACAAGCCGGGCGGGGCTGCGGCTGCTGCGGCAAAAATAGCCTCTCTGGGCAACCAGATCGACGCGCTGTTCCTGCCCGAGCAGGCAGATGCGCTTGCCGCTGTCGGCCCTGCCTTGGAGAGCGCAGGTTTGTCAGGCAAAAAAATCCAGATTTTGGGAACGGGCGTGTGGAACGATGCCCGCGTATTGAAGCAGGGAGCGCTACAAGGCGCATGGTTTGCAGCGCCTGAAAACGCTGGCTTCAATGCCTTTGCAGCGCGGTACAAGGCCAAATATGGCTCGGATCCGGCGCGCGTTGCCTCCCTGACCTATGATGCGGTTTCATTGGCGGCGGCGCTTGCCCGCACTCAAGGTGGCCAACGTTTCGCCAGTTCGACATTGCTGAGTTCAACCGGGTTCAATGGTGCTGATGGCGTGTTCCGCTTCCGGCAGGATGGCCTGAACGATCGGGCGCTTGCGGTGCTGCAAGTTGGCGCAGGCTCCGCCTCTGTTGTCAGCCCGGCCCCGAAAAGCTTCGGCCCGGGGAGCTAGCCCCACCTTGGCCGCCTGATGGTTATGCTCACGTATGCGCGGTTAAGGTGTTTTAATTCACCTTTTCATCTGGATAAACGCCCCACAGGTTGGTCTGCGGGATATAGCCGTCGAACTCTTCGCCCTGAATACGGCACCATTGGCCGTCGCAGGTTTTGATACTGCCGATGACGCCGGGCTGTAGGGCGGCGCTTGCCTGTCCGGTTGCGCCCGGCTTGGAATATAGCATGATATTGACCGGAGATTTGCTTGGCCCCACGAGCCCTGTACGCCGGCCCGACAAGAGCGAATGCAGAACCCAGCCTTCCGTACCCTCGGAATCGCGGATTTTATACCAGATTTCGAATTCGGCGGTAATTTCTACAGGCAATCCGGCGCGCTGATAAATCCACAAGCTGGGATGATCCTTGGACGGGCCCTCGCGCAGATTGACACGGTCGGTTTTGAGCGAAACAAAGCGCGGCAGAGGCAGGCCGGAGGCTGTGCCCATAGTTTGAGCGCCCGCGGGAGCTGCGCTCAAAAACATCAGTGCCAAAGCGGCTGCGGCGCAGCGGACAAATCGGGCAGTACGGGGGGAGTTTGGGAGAAGGGTCATCGTCTTTTTTGCATCGTCCGCTTCGGGCCCGTGTCTCTAGTCAAATCACTCGGCAAGTCACTCGACAAGTTACTTGGCAAATCACTCGACAAGTCACTCGACAAGTCACTCGATAAGTCACTCGGCTTGTTTTTGCTAAGCCATCTGCTAGACAAAGATCATGAGGCTGGTGGTAGCAAAGCTCTATCTGGCCCCAACATGATTAACAGCGGGTTAAGACGCCAAAACCTGCCCGAATTGCCCGGGAACACCAAAATGCGAGGTTTGCAAGTTTGATGGCCAAGAAAAAACCACTTGTCATAGTCACCCGCAAATTGCCGGATATTATCGAGACGCGGATGCGCGAACTCTTCGACGTGCGCCTCAATATGTCTGACACGGCTATGACCCATGCCGAACTGGCCGCCGCCCTGCGCGAGGCAGATGTGCTGGTACCAACCGTCACCGACCGGATTGACGCGGGCCTGATCGCGCAAGCGGGCGACCAGATGAAGCTCATCGCCAATTTCGGCAATGGTGTGGATAATATCGATGTCACCTCGGCTTTGCGCCGTGGCATCACGGTCACCAATACGCCAGGGGTCCTGACCGACGACACTGCTGACATGACCATGGCGCTGATTCTGGCCGTGGCCCGCCGCGTGGTCGAGGGCGCGAACGCCGTGACGGAAGAAACATGGCCAGGCTGGTCGCCGACGTGGATGCTCGGACGGCGCATTTCCGGCAAAAGGCTTGGCATCGTCGGCATGGGCCGCATCGGCACGGCTGTAGCCAAGCGGGCAAAGGCCTTCGGAATTTCCATCCATTACCATAATCGCAAGCGGCTCAGCACCAAGGTTGAAGAAAGCCTCGAGGCCACATATTGGGATTCGCTCGATCAGATGCTGTCTCGCATGGATATTGTCTCGGTCAATTGCCCCCATACTCCGGCAACCTACCATCTGCTCTCGGCGCGCCGTCTCAAATTGATGAAACCAGACGCGATTATCGTCAATACGGCGCGCGGCGAAATCATTGATGAAAATGCCCTCATCCGCATGCTGGAGGCCGACGAAATTTCTGGAGCGGGACTGGATGTGTTCG
>JANXSV010000264.1 GCA_025356505.1 Methylovirgula sp. | reverse complement strand
CAAACCCCAAAGCTGGTGCGGACAAGCCGAAACCTTCTATGGAGCAGGTGATTTTCCGCAGCGAGGCACTGGCGCGCTTTCAACATGCGAGCGAAAGCGACGTCGGCTTGGTGGAGCGGCTGGTGTGGTTTTGGTCCAACCACTTTTGTGTGTCTGTGGCAAAAAGCCAGTTTTCCCGGGTCACTGCTGGAAATCTCGAACGTGAGGCGATCAGGCCGCATGTGTTGGGCAATTTCGGCGAGATGCTGAAAGCCGTCGAGCAACATCCGGCGATGCTGCATTATCTCGACAATCAACAGTCTGTGGGACCCAATTCCAAGGCCGGCCAGAATCGCAAAAAGGGCCTGAATGAAAATTTGGCGCGCGAGATCATGGAATTGCACACGCTGGGCGTCGATGGCGGATATAGTCAAAGTGACGTGACCTCTCTGGCCCGGATCATCACCGGCTGGACCGTCCAAGGGAATGGTGCCAAGGGCGGCGAACCGGGGACGTTTATTTTCAATGCCAATGCCCATGAGCCAGGCGAGCACAAGGTTTTGGGTAAAGTCTACAGCGCGACCGGCGTTGCGCAGGGCGAGACCGCGCTGAGTGATCTGGCGCGCAACAAGGCGACGGCCGCGCATATAGCCTTCAAACTTGCGCGGCATTTTGTGGCAGATGTTCCGCCTGCGAGCCTCGTGGCGCGCTTGTCGGGCGTATTTCTCGCTACCGATGGCGACCTTCGCGCGGTGACGCTGGCGCTGATTGATTCTGATGAAGCGTGGAGCGCGCCGCTGACCAAGCTGCGCTCTCCGGCGGAATTTTTAGTTGCCTTTGCCCGCGCCACCGGGCGCCCTATCGACGATCCGGGGCAAATTCTGAACGGTTTGAACGCACTGGGTCAGCCGCTGTGGCAACCCCCCGGACCCAATGGGTTTGGTGATACTGTGGATACCTGGGCTTCGGCTGAAGGTATGAAATTGCGCCTCGATGTTGCTTCAAACCTTGCGCGGCAAATCAAAGACGCAGGCAATCCGATGGATATGCTGGAAAATGTGGCCGGAGCCGCCGCTTCGAGCCAAACGCGGGAGGCTATCTCGCGGGCTGAATCCAAACAGCAGGGTTTTGCTATTTTGATGATGTCTCCCGAATTTCAACGAAGATAGGACCAGTTTATGACCTATTGTGAACCTCTCACGCCTTCACGGCGCGCCTTGCTTCTCAGCGGTGGGGCATTATTCGCCTCAGCTTATCTGCCGAAATTTGCCCGTGCGGCAGACGGGCGGGACCCGCGATTGATCGTCATCATTTTGCGCGGCGCGATGGATGGGCTGTCTGCTGTTGCACCTGTCGGGGATCCGGATTACGCCGCGCTGCACGGCGAGCTCGCCTTGGGCACGAGCGGGCAGAATGCCGGCCTGGCGTTGAACTCGTTCTTTTTGCTCAATCCGGCGATGACAACATTTGCCCGGCTATATAAATCCGGTCAGGCGGCGGTGGTCCATGCCGCAGCCACGGGATATCGGGAGCGTTCGCATTTTGACGGGCAAGACGTTCTTGAGAGCGGCTTTGCAGGGCCTGGAAATGTGAGTTCCGGCTGGCTCAACCGCGCCATGAGCGCTATTCCGCGCGGTGAGCGTGTGGGGTCTGGCCTCGTCAAGGCAAGCGGGTTGGCGGTTGGGGCGACCGCGCCTCTGGTGATACGCGGCGCAGCACCCACGCTGGGTTGGGCACCGCAATTCTTACCTGTGGCAGCCGACGATCTGGCCAGCCGGGTGCTCGATCTTTATCGCCATCGTGATCCGGCGCTGGCAGATGCGTTGATGCGGGGGCTGGATACAGAAAAACAGGCAACCCGCAATGGCATGAGCGGCGATGCTGCTAAATCCAAGGGTGGCATGGATAGCGCAGCCGGAATGCGGCAAGCGGCTGCCGGTGCAGCCAAATTGATGGCAACAGACGACGGACCCCGCCTGGCCGCGCTGGCTTTTGAGGGGTGGGATACGCATCAGAATGAGGGCGGCGCTACCGGTCGCTTGTTTCAGCTTTTGGGCGGGCTTGACGGAGCCTTGGAGGAATTAGAAAAAGGACTCGGATCAAGCTGGAAAGACACCGCTGTGGTGGTCATGACCGAATTCGGACGCACTGCCCAGATCAACGGAACAGTTGGAACCGACCACGGCACCGGCACCGTCGCCTTTCTTGCTGGAGGCGCTATCAAGGGGGGCAGGGTTATTGCCGACTGGCCCGGGCTGAAGCAAACGCAGCTTTATGAAGGCCGCGATCTAATGCCGACAACCGACCTTCGCGGCGTATTGAAGGGCGTATTGCAGGATCAGTTCGGCCTCAGCGCCGCCGTGCTCAATGCCAGTATTTTCCCGGACTCTGAAAGTGTTAAACCTATGCAGGGGCTGATTGGCAGCTAAGCGAAAAACGCGGCTCTAGTGCGGGTAAAATCGGATAAAAATACCGCCAGCGCTGAAGGTTTGTCCTTCAAACAAGGATAGACCATGAAAGACAACGTCTCCAAGCCGATTTTAGCGGTGAAGCCCCTGTTGGGGAAAACTGAGTTCATCGCACTCATGGCGGCGTTGATGGCTATAAATGCCTTGGCGATCGACATCATGCTGCCAGCCTTGCCGGCAATGGGGGCTGCGCTGAATGTGGCCAGCGCCAACCAGCGCCAATGGGTGATTGGCACCTATATCCTCGGCTTCGGGATTGCCCAGTTGATCGTGGGGCCGTTATCGGACCGCTTCGGTCGCAAGATGCCGCTGCTGATCGGGGTTGGCCTTTACATTGTGGCGGCCTTTTCAGCCATAGAAGCCACCAGTTTCGAAATGCTTTTATTCATGCGTTTTGTCCAGGGCATTGGCGCGTCCGGAACGCGGGTGATTACCGTGTCGATCATCCGCGATTTGTATCAAGGTGATGCCATGGCGGAAATCACCTCGCTTGTGTTCATGGTGTTTATGGTGGTGCCGATCGTCGCGCCCAATGTCGGCCAGCTCATTCTGTTGAAAGGTAGCTGGTTTTATATTTTCGGTTTCATGGGCGCTTTGGCGACAGTCCTATTGGTATGGGCGTCTCTGCGGCTGCGGGAGACTTTGCACGCGGATTATCGGCGGCCTTTTTCGCTGTCCGCCGTGACGCAGGGTTTTGCAGTGGTTTTTGGCAATAGAACCGCACTGTTCTATGGTTTGACGGCGATGTTCGTGCTTGGCGGTTTGTTTGGGTTCATCACATCCGCGCAGCAGATATATGTTGATTTATACGGCTTGGGGGCTTTGTTTCCTGTGGCCTTCGCCAGCACCGCCGCGGTGATGTCGCTATCGTCTTTTATCAATTCCAAGATTGTTTCCCGTTTCGGCATGCGGGCCGTAACGAGTGTGGCGCTGTTTGCCTATGTGTTTTTCGCGCTGGTGCTGCTCGTTGCCAGCGGCTTCGGCCTGCCGCCTTTGTGGCTGCTGTTTATCTGTATCACCGGCATCATGTGCTGTTTTGGCTGGGTAGGGTCCAACACAAATGCCCTGTCGATGGAGCCTTTGAGCGCTGTGGCGGGAACGGCATCTTCCGTATTCGGCTTTATGCAAACTGCGGGGTCGGCGCTGCTGGGCAGTTTTGTGGGCCAGAGTTTCGATGGCACCGTGCGGCCATTGGCTATCGGTTATCTGGTCTTCGGCCTTTGCGCTCTGGGCTGTATGTGGATCGCTTCGGACGGGAAACTATTTGCACGGTCGCAGGCATAAAAAAGGGCCGACGTAAGCCGACCCTTTCGAGCGTTTGAGTTGCCTCAAATCACATTTTTTTGGCGGACATTTTGCACTCTTCGCGGAACTTCTTGCGTTCCTTACCATGCAGGCCTTTTGCGTCGGCATCAGCCGAACATTTCTTAGAGACAGCATCCTTGTCCATGGACATGGCAGGTGCGGCCATTGGCTTTGCAGGGGCCATTACAGCTGGCTTTGCAGGCGCAGTTGCAGTCTGTGCGCCGGCAACACCAGCAAATGCCATCATTCCAATAAGTGCAAAAGAAGTTGAGAGTTTCATTGATCAAACTTTCTAAATTAGGGGTGCCCCAAACACTGGCCCCATTCATATGCCATTGAGCGCGTGAACCCAATGTGAACGGCGCGGTTATACCGTGGTGCGGGCAAGTCGACAAGTGGTCGGGCAAGGGCGTTTACTGCGGTGTCGGCAGTCACATGCGCATTTGAGAGTTGAGCGGTCTAAGGGTGCATTTGGCGCGTAAATGCTATAAGCCGCTGTGAACCTGCTGCACCATCCCGCGCGAGAGCCAACCCCTGCCATGAACGATCTATCGAACCTGCCGACCGCCGCCTCCATGAAGGCCGTCGGGCCGCTACCCTCCGGACATCCCGCATTCAAAATGGGCAAGATCGGCGTTTTATTGATGAATCTCGGCACGCCCGATGGCACAGATTATTGGAATATGCGAAAATATTTAAAAGAGTTCCTGTCTGACAGGCGCGTTATCGAGACAACGAGACTGATCTGGTGGCCTGTGCTCAACCTGATAATTTTGTCGATTCGGCCAAGCCGTAAGGGCAAGGACTATGCATCCATCTGGAACACGGAGCGGGACGAAAGCCCCCTGAAAACCGTGACCCGCTCGCAAATGGAAGGTCTCGCGGCGCGGGTGACTCAGGCTGAATTCGGGCCCAAAGCCGATAAGATCATTGTTGATTGGGCGATGCGTTATGGCAACCCGTCGGTCAAGGAGCGCTTGCTAGCCCTCCAGGCGCAGGGGTGTGACCGGATTTTGCTGGTGCCGCTTTATCCACAATATTCTGCCGCGACCAGCGCTACCGCCTGCGACAAGGCCTTTGAAGCGCTGATGCAGATGCGCTGGCAGCCAACCATCCGCGTTGCCCACCCTTATTTTGACGAGCCGGCCTATATTGCCGCGCTTGCCCGCTCTGTAACCGAAGGGCTGGCAAAGCTGGATTTCGAGCCAGAGGTGATCCTCGCGTCATTCCACGGCGTGCCGCAGGAATATCTCAACAAAGGCGACCCGTATCATTGTCATTGTGCAAAGACCGCGCGGTTGCTGCGCGAAGCGCTTGGCATGAGCAAAGACAAGCTCCGGCTGACATTTCAGTCGCGGTTCGGTCCGGCAAAATGGCTCCAGCCTTACACGGACAAAACTGTCATCGAATTGGCAAAGTCCGGCGTGAAAAACCTTGCGGTAATTACTCCCGGCTTCTCCGCCGATTGTCTTGAGACGATCGAGGAGATCGGAGTGGAAAATGCCGAATATTTCTTGCACAACGGCGGCGAGAAATTTGCCCGCATCGAATGTCTCAACGATAGCGATGGCGGACTTTCCGTGATTACCGATCTGGTGAAACGAGAACTTTCCGGCTGGGAGTAGGAGACGGTTTCCAGACGACACAGGCGTTGCGCCCGATGTTTTTACCTTGATACATCGCTGCGTCCGCCATTTTGAGTGCTGCCTCGGGAGTGCGCACGCGCGCGCCGAGCAGGGCAATGCCGATGGAGGCGGATACAAAACCTTGAGCCTTCTCGGAGCCGAGATCAATGGCAGGCCGCAGGCAGCCTACGAGTCGTTTTGCGGCAAGCACAGCACCGGCCTCGTTTTTAATGTTACGGCAAATGACTGCAAATTCGTCGCCACCGATACGCGCAATATAATCATTTGTGCGCAGATTGTCGGCAAATCGCTCGGCGGTGATAGCCAATACTTTATCACCTGCGGCGTGGCCGTGATGGTCGTTGATTGATTTGAAATTGTCGAGATCGATAAAGAGTATGGCGATGCGTTCTTGGCCATTGACGCGCTGCGCAAAAAGATCCGTCATGTAGCGGCTGAGATCCGCCCGGTTGGCGAGGCCGGTTAGATGATCGGTCGACGAAATATGCCGCAATTGTGTCTCTGCGGACTTGAGCATTGTGACATCATTCATGGCGCAGAACAGCCATTTGCGATGATCGCTTGTGGCATTCATACCTTCCGGCGAGCGTGCCGCTCCCGAAAACAACACGTCGATCATCGCGCCGGATTTGCATTTGAGCCGCATGGAGACATCGCGCGCATGGCCTGTGTGGAGCATAAGCGGCATGATCTGCGTTTGCAGCGTGCCAGAGCTTCGGTCATCGAGAAATTTGCTGAAGGGCGCGCCGATGACCTCGTCTTGATGGAACCCAAGTGTGTTTTGTAAAAACGTGCTGCAATGGGTGATATGGCCATCGGTGTTTAGCGTCAGCATCAAGGTCGGCGTTGTGGTAAAAATGTCGCTTAGCGCCTCATTCGTGCGCTGCAAACGCCGCAAGTTCTGCTCTTGCGCCGCTTGGAGCGCATTAAAGGCGCGCGTGAGGCTATCAAAATCACGAGGCGTGCCGTCCTCGCCAGGCTGGTACTGGCCTTGAAGCGCCGATTTACGAATTGCCGAGAAAAGGCGGGTCAGACGCCGTCTAACGATGATGTGAAATCCGAAGGCGTTGATGGCTACACTAGCCGCCATGCACAAGCCGATCAGTTCGAACGCCTCGGTGCCAACGGCGCGAGCAAACACCATCTCTTGAGCCAGCCAGAAAAAGCCGATGCTTACAAGCAATGTGAGCAGCGAAAACGTGACAAAAGAGCGGGTGGTGCCTGAAGTGGCCGCGCGCGTGTTGAGAGCTGTCATACGCATTTAACACCCTCGTTCTTGGGTGGAAGAGCGGGGTTGGACGATGCCTGGCGCGGCAAGAGCGCCCCTAGAACGCCGCAAGCACACCACTGATAATTTGATAAAAATTTTGACATCCGGCACCCATACACTGACCAGAATACCGTATCAGCCATGCGTTGACGTTACGTCATCGTGTTAGGTGCAATTTTATTGAAATTTGTCAGACTATAAATTCGAAATCAGCTCGATGAAGCCGCGCGGTTATGTTGCCGGCGCTCCCAATCCAGTGATTGGCGCACAATTTCCTCGAGATTATCGTGTTTTGGCACCCATTTCAGCTTTTCGCGCGCCAAAGACGCATCTGCAACATAGGATGCGGGATCTCCGGCGCGCCGGGGCGCAATAACAACTTTAAAGTCATTGCCTGAAAGTTTCTTAACCACGTTGATAACGTCAAACACCGAGTATCCGCGTCCGTAACCGCAGTTGGCGATCAGGCTTTCACCACCACCGCGCAGATAGGTGAGGGCATCCCAATGGGCCGCCACCAGATCGGTGACATGAATATAGTCGCGGACGCCGGAGCCGTCAGGGGTCGGATAATCCGTGCCGAAAACGGAGATTTGCGGACGCTTGCCGATGGCGGTTTCGACGGCCACCTTAATGAGCAACGTTGCGTCTCTGGTGTTTTGTCCGACCCGGCCGGCAGGATCGGACCCGGCCACATTGAAATACCGCAAGACGCAGAACTTAAAATCATAGGCTTTCGCCGTATCCTGCAACATCCACTCGACCATGAGTTTGGAGCGTCCGTAGGGAGATACAGGATTGAGCAGGGCGGTCTCTTTGACGGCGATATCGCCAACCTCGCCATAAACAGCTGCGGTCGAGGAAAAGATGAAATGCTTGATGCCGCCTTCGACGGCGCATTCAATCAGGTTGCGGGCCTTGGCCACATTGTTGAGATAATATCCGAGCGGGTCTTTCAACGAATCGGGCACAACCAATTTGGCGGCGAAATGGATTATCGACGAGATATCATGTTGCTTGAGGATGTGCGTCACCAAAGCCTGATCGCCAAAATCTCCTTCGATCAGCGTGACGTGGTCTGGAACAGCAAAGGCAAATCCGGTGGAGAGATTATCAAGGACGATGACCTGCTCGCCCTTGTCCAGCAATTGCCAGACCATGTGGGAACCAATGTAACCGGCTCCTCCTGTGACAAGTACCGTCATAATAACTCCAACCCTGTGGTATCAGTTCAGTAAACTTTGCACGCCGTTAACCGGACTATACTATCATTTGACCACTCACGTCATCAATTAGGAAATCCCATGCAAAAACGTATTCGCAAAGCCGTATTTCCCGTGGCAGGACTTGGCACACGATTTCTACCGGCAACCAAATCGGTGCCAAAAGAAATGATGACGGTGGTGGATCGGCCGGTACTGCAGCATGTTGTTGACGAGGCGCGCGAAGCTGGAATCGAACATTTCATTTTTGTGACGGGCAGGGGCAAGGCCGTCATCGAAGATCATTTCGACATGGCATTTGAGCTTGAAGCAACCCTCAAGGCTCGCGGCAAAGAGAAGGAATATGCGGCGCTGATGGCCGATTTGCCCCCGGCAGGCGCTACCAGTTTCACGCGGCAGCAGGCACCGCTTGGCCTGGGACACGCTGTGTGGTGCGCGCGCGAGCTTATCGGCGACGAGCCCTTTGCCGTGCTGTTGCCGGACATGATCACAATGGCATCGGGCGCGCGCAAGGAGCGGTGCCTCGGACAGTGCATCGAGGCCTATAATACACATGGCGGCAATATTATTGCCGTTGAGGAAGTGAGAATGGAAGAGACGCACCAATATGGTGTCGTTGCAACGGGGGCAGACCACGGGCATTCTTTTGAAATTACCGGCATGGTGGAAAAGCCCGCCAAGGGTACGGCGCCTTCCAATTTGATCATATCGGGACGCTACATTTTGGAACCCGAGATTTTCAATATTCTGGAACATGTCGAAAAGGGCGCGGGCGGTGAAATCCAGCTGACGGACGGCATGAAAATTCTGGCGCAGACACAGAGTTTTCACGGGGTTCGCTTTGATGGACAAACTTACGACACTGGATCAAAAATCGGGTTTTTGAGCGCAAATATCGCGTTCGCATTGCAGCGCGCCGATCTCGCGCCACAGTTGAAAATCGAAATCGCCAAGCTGCTGAAATAGCAAATTTCAACTTTATGGCGCGGTCTTTCTTGACATAGGCAAGCGACCGCGCCTATATCGCGGCCATCGCAGCGGGGTTGTCGAAACCCTTCGCTTCGTATGGCGGGATAGCTCAGCTGGCTAGAGCACGGGAATCATAATCCTGGGGTCGGGGGTTCAAGTCCCTCTCCCGCTACCAACATTCTCCTGACATAATTTCAACAGGCAGTGCGCACTCAGGCGCGTGTCACCTCAAGCCAGTGCGCGACCCGAGCCTCCGGCTCGGCATTCAACGTAACGTCGGTTACAACGGCGATGGAGTCGGCTCCGGCAGCAAATGCGCCCGCTGCGCGCTCAGGCGTAAAACCGCCAATTGCCACAAGCGGGATGTCGCCCATACGCTGCTTCCAGGCTGAAATGCGCTCCAGACCTTGCGGTGCCCAGGGCATCTTTTTCAAGATCGTGGGGTAAATCGGGCCAAGGGCAATGTAATCCGGGCTTGCTGCGAGGGCGCGCTCAAGTTCGGCCTCGTTATGCGTGGAAAGCCCGAGCTTCACTTTTGCGTGTTTGAGAGCCGCCAGGTCAGCCTGATCCACATCCTCTTGACCAAGGTGAACAAAATCACAGCCAACCTCGAGCGCGAGTTCCCACGCATCATTGACGATAAGCTGGGCTCCGTGACGTCTGCAAAGGCTTTGCGCCGCCATAATCTCGGCGCGCCAAGCATTTGTCTCAAGCCCTTTGGCGCGGAGCTGTACCAATTTGACGCCGTGCGGTAGCAGCCGTTCCATCCAGGCAGCGCTGTCGACGATGAGATAGAAGCGTGCAAGGTTCATCTGCGGACTTTCGTCATGTGAAGGCTCTGCCAAAAACCGGCGTGGATGGGACAGCCATATCACGCGGTTCTATCGGGTCTGCCAGATATCCGGCGCGTCCCGCCTCGATTGCCAAGGCAAACCCATGCGCCATCAGAACTGGATCTCCGGCCTTCGCCACAGCCGTATTGAGCAAAATGCCGTCATATCCGAGTTCCATGGCCAAAGCGGCATGAGAGGGCGCGCCCAAGCCCGCATCAATAATCATCGGCACATCAGGAAAGCGCGCCCGCATCGTGCGTAGGCCATATGGATTGTTCAGCCCGCGTCCGGAGCCGATTGGCGCTCCCCACGGCATGAGCAATGCGCACCCCGCCTGAAGCAGCTTCTCCGCCACCGACAGGTCTTCCGTGGTGTACGGAAAAACTTCGAAGCCGTCCCGGGCGAGAATGCCGGCGGCTTCCACCAAAGCGAACACATCAGGTTGCAGCGTATCATCATCGCTGATCACCTCAAGCTTGATCCAGTTTGTGCCGAAGACTTCGCGTGCCATTTGCGCTGTGTTCACAGCTTCCTTAACGCTGTGGCACCCGGCAGTATTGGGCAAAACCGCGACATTCTGCTGTTTGATAAGCTGCCAAAAATCTTCACCGGCGCGACTGCCTCCCGCCTCGCGGCGCAGCGACACCGTAACGATTTCGCATTTTGAAGCGCGTATGCTGCGCGCCAGCACGTCTGGAGAGGGATATTGAGCTGTGCCCAACATCAGGCGCGACTGGAATGTCTTGCCATAAAGCGTGAAGGCCTTGTCCATTATCCGCCCTGCCTTGGCACGAGAATTTCAATCCGGTCATCCGGCTCTAACCGTGTTAGAGGGCGATCTGTGGCGCGCACAAAGGTGCCGTTGCGCGCAGTGGCTACGATTGTGTCCACATAGTCGAGCTTGTGCAGTAACTCATGTAAAGTGGTTACATCGATATCGTGGAACTCGCCGTTGACTTCAATTTTCACGCATCACCTCCGGAAAAACGGTTCCGTTTTGTATAAATTCGGCAGCGCGGCGAGCAAGGGCCGGCGCGCCTAGATAGCCGTGGCGGTAAAGCCCGTTGAGAAACAGCGTTTTGCCCCTGAGGCGCAAGCGCGGCAAATGGTCAGCAAAAGCCGGTCGCAAATCAGCGCCGAGCTCGACAATTTCTGCTTCTCCGAAGGCGGGGTGCAACGCATAGGCGGCGTTGATAAGTTCGGTGACGCCGCGTGCGGAAATCCTGCTGGCTTGTGAATTTTCAATCATTGTTGCCCCGACCATAAAAATGTGATCAGCGCGGGGGACGATATAGACAGGGATGCGCGGATGGAGCATGCGCACAGGCCGTTTCAACGCAATTTCAGCAGTGCGAAGCAGCAACATCTCACCTTTCACCGGGCGTAGGTCGAGTAGTGCATCGCGCGCTGCCAGGCCACGGCAATCGACCATCCAATCCACTGCGCCCTTGAGCGCTTCTGCATCGGTATTGAAGTGAAAGGTGACATTCATTTCATGAGCCAGCCGATGGGCGAGTTGCGCGGTTACAAGGCGTGGATCGAGATGCGCCTCACCGGCAAAAAAAAGTGCGGTGTTGAAGCGTTGCGAGAGGTCCGGCTCGAGTTGCATGATTTTTTGCTCATCAACCCATTCGAACTGATGGGTTCTGCGCGAAAAGCGCTTCAAGTCCGGAGTGTCTCGCGGTTGCGCGACGACGAGGGTTCCGTGCTCGACAACGTCAAAATTATCGCGCCAGAATTGCATCGACTCAATGCCGAGCGTTTCGATGAGAGGCTCAGCACTTTCGAGCTCACACCAAGGCGCGAGCATGCCACCGGCGTAGTGGGAGCATCCGAGCGCGGGCCCGGCGCGTCGCTCCGCCACTTCGACCTCAATCCCGCGTTTGGCGAGTTCAAAGGCAGTTGTAAGGCCTGCGATTCCGGCTCCAAGAACGCGAACTTTCACATTAGGCCCCGCTCACAGGCGGCTTGGGCGCTGCTGTGATATTTTAAGAATGCGCGTGATTGATCCAAATATGCCAATTTCCCGTTCCTCCGCCGGAATAACCCGGATCAGGTTCAAGGGTCGCGGGCTGTCGCCGCCTCTCAGCCTCCAAAGCGGGCTCCCCTCGGAAGTCTTAGACATGGTACGGGAGAGACAAAAAAGCAACCCATATGGGCAAACTACAGGCGCGGCCTAAAAACCCGCGTCGGTGAGGCCGGTTGACTCCAGTTGCCGCCGCAGGCGCGTGAACGCCAAGCGAATGCGTGATTTAACAGTACCCAATGGCAGGCCGGTGCGTGCCGCTATCTCGGAATGAGAGAGGTCTTCGAAAAACGCGAGTTTGATCAGGTCAACCTGATCTTGCGGAAGCGCCTCGAGAGCGTGCCGCACCATGACCTCGCGCTGCCAACCATCGAGCAAGGTTTCGGGGTTTGGCTCATCGCTCGGGCGGTCCATGGCGGCATTCTGCGTTAGGTCTTGCGGGTCGAAATAGTCGAGACGCTCGCGGCGCAGCGAGTCAATGCGGCGGTTGCGGGCAACGCGATAGATCCAAGTGCCGAGGGAGGATTTGGCCGGGTCGAACAGCTCGGCTTTCAGCCACAGGCTCTGCATGACATCTTGAGTGATGTCTTCTGCGAGGGAGCTTGGCGACCCGAGGCGTTGCAGGTAAGAATTGAGACGTGGCGCAAAATAATCAAATAATACGATGAATGCATCGCGGTCGCGGCGTTGCGCAACGGCAATGACAAGCTTTATCTGATCTTGTGCGGTTAGACTTTGGCTCAAAATAGACTCTAAAAGCCTTGTTGATAGCCCAAGGCTGGCTCCACGTTTCATACTATTATGTAGGTTGAAGCTGTATGAAGAAAGGGCAAAGTTCACCCGCGATGTCGCAATCGCGTAAATTTGACCGTTCAGGTGATTTTGGCCTGAATTATGTCTCAATTCTGGGTCGAGCTTGCCTGTGAGGCAAAGATTTTTTTTCCTGGTGTTTATAGGTATGCTTACCACATGATTCGTCACACAAATCCTGCCTCGAGGTTTGCTG
>JANXSV010000212.1 GCA_025356505.1 Methylovirgula sp. | reverse complement strand
CCGTTCATATTTTCGAGCTTTGCATAGTCGAATCGTGACGGCGAGCGCCCGATGCCCGCAAGGTCAAAAGCAGCGACAAGTTCATCCTGGGTAAAATACTCTTGGTCGCCTGCGCTCCACCCAAGTCGCACTAAGTAATTGCGCAAGGCTGGCGGCATGTAGCCCATGGCACGGTAAGCATCGACACCAAGCGCGCCATGGCGCTTTGAAAGCTTAGCGCCGTCTGAACCCAAAATAAGTGGCAAATGGGCAAATATAGGTACGTTCCAGCCAAAGGCATTGTATATGTGAGTTTGGCGCGCAGCGTTTGTGAGGTGATCATCGCCTCTGATCACATGAGTGACGGCCATATCGTGATCATCAACCACGACAGCGAGCATGTAGGTTGGTGTTCCGTCTGAACGCAAAAGGATTAGATCATCGAGGTCCTTGTTTGCCCAGGTCACGCGGCCCTGCACTTCGTCGTTGACCACAGTTTCGCCGTCCATCGGGGCTTTTAACCGGACAACAGGCTTAATCCCGGCAGCAATGAAAGGAGCGGCATCTGTAATTGTTTTATTGCGCCAGCGCCCATCGTAACGCGGCGGCCGCTTTTCTTCGCGGGCCAATTCGCGCATGTCCGCTAATTCCTGCTGAGTGGCATAGCAATAATATGCATTGCCAGATGCGATCAAACTTTCCGCAGCCTCCCGGTGCCGGGGTGCGCGGGCAAACTGGAATACAGTTTCCCCATCCCAATCCAGACCGAGCCATTTCAGGCCATCAATAATTGCGTCGATCGCGGCGTCGGTTGATCGTTCACGGTCTGTATCCTCAATTCTGAGCAGCATTTTGCCGCCAGTTTTCTTGGCGTAGAGCCAATTGAACAGGGCTGTCCGCGCGCCGCCGATGTGCAAAAATCCCGTAGGAGAAGGGGCGAAACGCGTAATTACGGGGCGAGACATCGCGGAATTTCCTCGTGAAATCGAAAACGGGCGGTAGACCTTTGGGCCCACAGGACTCGAATAGTCTTGCGCTTCGTGTAACATGGCAACTTATGTTGTAAAGAGCCAGCGTCTGACACCATAGATGTTATGCGTGCAGACTGGGGAGGCAGGCTTCCTTTGATACATGGAGCTAAAACCGGCAGGCAAGGCGGAGCGCGGACGCAAACTGCTGTACTGCGCCGTTTGCCAGGGTTTTCGGTTACTATGCCTTGGCAGTCCATCGCTACGGCCTGGGCCGTCGAGCGCGAAGAGAGACGTCTATTCCTTTGGCTGCCGGTCTGTGCTGGTTGTGGGGTATTGCTCTATTTGAGCGCTGACACAGAACCTGTTTTATGGCTTCCGATCATCCTTCTTGCTGCATTTTCAAGCGCCGCATATATGTTGCGGGAGCGCAGACTGAGCTTCAGTATTTTCCTAATGTTAGCCTCAGTCCTGTTCGGTTTTATTTGTGGCGAAGTGAGGAACTTGCGGGTTGCGGCTCCCGTGCTCGATCGCATTCGCATCGTCCAACTAACTGGCGAAATTGAGGAAATTGATCATAAGCGGATTGGCGCCAGGTTTCTTATGCATGTCCGGTCGGCAACAGAAAGCAGCGGAGTGCCACTGTCAGCCGAAGTTATGCCCCAATATGTCAGGCTCTCGCAAAAGAAGATTATTGACCTTCAGGCGGGCGATGCAATTTCTCTGAAGGCCAGGCTTTTACCTCCCGCTCGTGCTTCTATCCCGGGTGGGTATGACTTCGCCCGCACTGCCTATTTTTCGCGTATAGGTGCGGTCGGCTCGGTATTGGGCGCTGTTGAATTCAGTCAGCATTTGGCAAGACCATCGCTGTTCGAGCGTTTTATGCAGAGCCTGGACCGCGGAAGAAATACACTCGCTCAACGGGTCGATACGATCATCGGTGGCGATGAGGGAGCAGTCGCGGCAGCCATGGTGGCGGGCAAGCGGACTCTGCTATCCGATAATGCTCAGGAGCTGATACGAGAAGCGGGAATATTTCACATTATCACAATATCAGGTGTCCAGATGACACTCGTGGCTGGGATGATTTTTTGGGTCACGAGGCGACTGCTCTCTTTGATCGATGTTCTCGCAATCCGATATCCAATAAAAAAAATAGCAGCTTTTGTCGCTATTTTCGGAGCCATTTTCTATGACATGGCGACAGGTTCCCGCGTTGGAACCGAGCGCGCCCTATTCATGACTTTAATTGTGCTTGGGTCCATTCTCGTTGATCGGGGCGCGATGACGATGCGCAACCTCGCCCTTGCAGCGACGGCTGTTATTGTGTTGGAACCCGAGGCAATCATGGGCGCCAGCTTTCAACTTTCTTTTGCAGCAGTTGCAGCACTCATTGCGATCCACGAAATGCGATTTCAGCGCCCGGCTGAGGATGAAGATTTGCTGCCGGTACCAAAAGTGCCGCGTCCGAATGCATGGGGATTGCAGATGGCCGCGTATTATGCGGGCCGGACGGGTCAACATGTTGGCCATTTGTTGGTCGCGACCATCTGTGCGACCAGCGCTACAGCTTCTTTCATGGCCAGTGACTTCCACGATCTCAGTCCTTACGTGCTCATCGGTAATCCGCTTACGCTGGTGATTATCGAGTTTTTTGCCGTGCCAGGTGCTCTTATAGGAACATTGCTCTACCCGCTCGGGCTGGATGCGCCAGTATGGCTTTACGTCGGACTGGGCATTAAATTGGTATTTTGGATGGCGCGTATTATTGCCTCTGCGCCTGGTTCAACTTTACACCTTCACGCATTTGCGCCGTGGGCTTTGCCGTTCCTGACGCTTGCAGTGCTGAATATGATTATCTGGCGCACTTGGACTTTGCGCATGTTGGCTGTGCCATGTCTTGCAGTGGGACTGATCGGCGCAATACATGGCGCTCCTTTCGATATTGCCGTGCCTCCATCGGGAGATTATCTGACCTATCGTGGAGCCTCGGGCAAACTTGAGATCGCCGGAAAGCGGCCGGGAGCCTTCGGTGCAGCACAGTGGCTCGGCGCTGATGCAGATGGCAGGACCGTTGCTGAGGCTAAATCTGCCGATCAAATATGCGACCGGCTTGGCTGCGGTATTCATCTTCCGGATGGAAAATTACTATCGATCGTGAACTCGCCGCTCGCTTTCGAGGAAGATTGCACCAAAGCAAACATAATAGTCTCAAGCTTTCAGGCGCCGGAGACGTGCGACGCTGAACTCATATTGGATAGAAAACGGTTGAGCGAACTTGGAGCAGTGACGTTAAAATACGATGGAGGAAATATTCTAACCACCGAGCGCCAGCCCTACACAGACCGACCATGGTCACCGCGAACTCTCTATCACGCCACTCTTGAATCCAATCCGTCTCAAAGGCGGAGTACCGCGCCAGAGAGCCAAGGATCTATTTCAACAAAAAGTTCAAACGCTCGAAGTCAACAAACCTCGACAGCGCCCACTCGCACCGATGACGACGTCTTGATAGATCAAATTGAAAACGGAATGTCGGATTCCGATTTGTGAAGGCTCGACCCTTTAATAACGCCGCATCAGGCTAATCAAACGACCTTGAATTTGAACACGATCCTGAGCAAAAATCCGAGTCTCGTATGCCGGATTGGCAGCCTCCAACGCAACAGCGTTGCCGCGACGGCGCAAGCGTTTCAATGTTGCCTCCTCGTCATCAATGAGAGCAACAATTATATCGCCGGTTTCGGCGGATTCTTGCCGCCGAATGAGGACGGTATCCCCGTCTAGGATCCCCGCCTCGATCATAGAATCGCCGCGCACCTCCAGCGCAAAATGCTCGCCGTTGCCCAAAAATTCAGGCGGCACGGAGATGGTGTTCATTCGGGTCTGAATAGCGGATATCGGTGTACCGGCCGCAATACGTCCCATCAACGGGATTGACACTGCATGCTGGCCCTCTTCATAGTCTCGCGAACTAGCGGCAGCGGGAGAGGGACGTAGGCGGCCTAAACTTCCCTCTATGATGCTCGGCGAAAACTTCTGCGGTCGGGATGGCGGAGTTGACGATTCCGGCATACGCAGAATTTCGAGCGCGCGGGCACGATTGGGTAGGCGGCGTATGAAACCCCGCTCTTCGAGCGCCATTATCAATCGATGAATTCCTGATTTGGATCTGAGATCCAACGCCTCTTTCATTTCCTCGAAAGAGGGGGGAACACCGGACTCTTTCAGGCGCTCGTTAATGAACCTTAGAAGATCGCTTTGTTTTTTCGTAAGCATAGCCAGCTCGCTCCACCAATGATTCAGCACAGAACCAAATCAAATCATGAACATACTCTATCTGTTCTTTTTGTGTTCTACAAGCGGTTAAGGAAAAAAATTCAGTTATGTCAGGTACTTCAGGTTTTCGGCTTGAAGAGAACAGTCCGGTCTCTGGAGAAATGCTCAAAAAATGGCAACGCGGCTGCGCCGATGGCTCGTGCCTGCGCACCTACCTTCCCCGCTAGCACCTGGAAATTGGCGGTTCCCTGTAGATCGAATTCCGCCAGTTGAGCAATTGTCTGTTTTAAGAGCGTTTGCTTGACAGCTAAAGGCATGGCACCGTCGATTATCGCTGCATCGAAATCAATGATCGACACGGCGGACACCACAGCGAAAGCCAAGTGCTTTGCTGTGTCCTCAATCCATTGCTCGAGGGTGCTCCCAAAGCCATCCCAGATTTCCGGCGTGAGCCAGATTGGCGAGGGCTCAATCCCGACAAGGCGAAGCCTGTTTTCTAAAACATATGTTGAAGCGTGACGTATGATCTGCTGGTGATCAAGTTTTCCGGTTTGCGATAAGACTGCGACCGGCAGAGGCCCGATGGCCCCGGCGTATCCCGTTGGGCCCGGGTAGAGGTTCCCGTCCAGCACAATGCCACCGCCAATAAATGAGCCAATGAAAAAATATACGTAATTACGATTTTTCCATCCGTTACCAAAGAGGAGCTCGGCTCCGCATGCGGCGCTCGCGTCGTTGCAAAATGTAATCGGCCATTTACTGATCTGGGCGATTTGGGCTTGCATATCGATGCTGCGCCATCGGTCGAGGATTTCTCGCGGCGCACCCGCTTCCGTTTCCCAATTCCAGAGCTCGAAAGGAGCCGCAATGCCCAGCCCGGCAATTCGGGTGAGTTGAGCTTCTGGAAGATTTTTGTCAAACCAGTCGAGGTTGGATTTTACGAAGTTTAAGACGTCTTCCGGTGTAGGGTAGGTGTAGGTGTGTCGGCGGCGGACTTGCACCTCTCCCACGAAGTTTATCAAGACTAAGTCGCAAGAGCGACGACCGATTTTAAGTCCCAGCGAAAACGCGCCATTTGGATTAAGGCGGAAAGGAACAGTTGGCTGTCCGACGCGGCCACGCAAAGGCTCGTCCCTCAGCAAAAGCCCGTTGTGTTCCAGGATATTGACTATTCCCGATATGGTCTGGGCAGAGAGGCCTGTCAGATTGGTGATTTCAATTTTCGACAGCGATGTGTGGCGCCGTATCAACGACAAAATAAGGCGCTCGTTGTAGGCGCGAACGCCGGACTGATTGGTGCCGCGTGTGACAGTCTCAGACCGCAAGCCAGAGCCACCCGTTGGAAAAGCTTCGAGTTTACTGTTTTGCATTCTACTTTTCCTACCTGAACTACATCGCTGCTATCGACCGCTGGTTTTTAAGATCATGCCGCTTGCGGTGGCTGTCAATAATTAAATCCAATTGATTTATTAATTGACAGTCAGAAAGTCTTGGTGTTTGCTGCCGACGGTAACCGGTTCGACCTAGCGTGAGGCCATGTTCTCACGCACTACGTCGGCCCGAGCTACTTCTAAGCTGGGTCCTCTGGATCTAGTCAAATTGAACTAAATCTCTGGGAGAGAAACCTTGACACATAAATTTCGTTTCCTGTCTGCAACGGCGGCAGCTGTTCTTTCACTCGCCGTTTTGGGCGCAGGTGCTGCGTCCGCTGAAACCTTGGTGGGTCTTATCACCAAGAACAACACAAATCCCTTCTTCGTGAAGATGAAAGAAGGCGCTGAAGCTGCTGCAAAGTCCGGCGGCCTCAAGTTCCAAGCTTATGCCGGTAA
>JANXSV010000182.1 GCA_025356505.1 Methylovirgula sp. | reverse complement strand
CAGAACCGTGTCGTAAACCGGCAGGCCCAGATGCGTGGAGCCGCCCTTGCCGGGTGAAGTGCCGCCAACCATTTTGGTGCCGTATGCGATCGCCTGCTCTGAATGGAACGTGCCGTTTTTGCCGGTGAAGCCCTGCGTGATGACGCGCGTATTTTTATCGATGAGAATGGACATTATTTCGACCCCTTTACGGCTTTCACAGCCGCGACAATCTTCTGTGCAGCATCATCGAGATCATTGGCCGACAAAACATTCAGGCCGGATTCGTTGAGGATTTTCTTGCCCAATTCGACATTTGTGCCCTCTAGACGTACAACCAGCGGAACAGTCAAACCCACATCCTTCACGGCAGCGATGACGCCCTCCGCAATCACGTCGCAGCGCATGATACCGCCGAAAATATTGACCAGAATGCCTTTTACATTTTCGTCGGCAGTGATGATCTTGAACGCTGCGGTCACTTTTTCTTTTGTTGCGCCGCCGCCCACATCCAAAAAGTTTGCCGGTGCCGCGCCATAAAGCTTGATGATGTCCATGGTTGCCATGGCCAGACCTGCGCCGTTGACCATGCAGCCGATGGTGCCGTCGAGCGTGATATAGTTGAGGTCATATTTTGACGCCTCGATTTCCTTGGCGTCTTCTTCGGACTCATCACGCAGCGCGAAGATATCAGGATGGCGATAGAGCGCATTGCCGTCGAATGACATTTTAGCATCGAGGCACTTGATCTGACCCTGCTTGGTCACGATAAGCGGGTTGATTTCCAGCATATCCATGTCTTTGGCGACAAAGGCGGTGTAAAGATGGGTGACCACTTTTTCGACCTGCTTGGCCTGATCACCGGAGAGGCCGAGAGCCTTGGCAACCGATCGGCCATGATGCGGCATGACACCCGTGGCAGGATCCACCGAAATCGTTTGGATCAGCTCAGGCGTGTTATGCGCGACGTCTTCAATATTCACGCCGCCTTCGGTGGACGCTACAAACGACACGCGCGCCGTGACGCGGTCCACCAAAATCGAAAAGTAAAATTCTTTTTCAATGTCGGAACCGTCTTCGATGTAAAGCCGGTTGACTTGCTTCCCGGCAGGGCCGGTCTGGATGGTGACCAGAGTATGGCCGAGCATTTCATGCGCAAACTGAGTTGCCTGCGCGATGCTTTTGGCAAGCCGGACGCCGCCCTTTTCACCCGCCGCTGCTTCTTTGAATTTGCCCTTGCCGCGACCGCCAGCATGGATCTGGCTTTTGACCACGTAAAGCGGGCCGGGAAGCTGCTTTGCCGCCGCCTCGGCCTGATCTGCCTTGAACACCGGAACACCGGCAGAAACCGGCACGCCAAACTCTTTCAGGACCGCTTTGGCCTGATATTCATGGATATTCATGCAAGAAATCCTCTTTTATAGATCAGGCGAACGCCGGATTGATGGTTTTACAGGCTTCAACAAGACCCTGCACTGACGCGACGGATTTCTCGAACATCGCCTTTTCGGCCTTGTCCAACTTCACTTCCACGATGCGCTCGACACCCTTGGCGCCGATCACAACCGGCACGCCGATATAGAGACCTTTGACGCCATATTCGCCATTAAGTTCTGCAGCGCAGGGCAAGACGCGACGCTTGTCCTTGAGGTAGCTTTCCGCCATCGCGATGGCCGACGCGGCAGGCGCATAAAATGCCGAGCCGGTTTTAAGCAGCGACACGATCTCGCCGCCGCCCTTACGGGTGCGCTCAACAATCGCATCAAGTTTCGCCTGTGTCGTCCAGCGCATCTTGACCAGATCAGTCAATGGAATTCCAGCAACGGTGGAGTAGCGCAGGCTTGGCACCATATCATCGCCATGGCCGCCCAGCACGAATGCGGTGACATCCTCGACAGACACTTTGAACTCTTCCGCCAGAAAATAACGGAACCGCGCTGAATCGAGCACGCCAGCCATGCCGACCACCTTCTTTGCAGGCAAACCAGACGCCTTGCGCAGCGCCCAGACCATCGCATCCAGCGGGTTGGTGATGCAGATAACAAAAGCCTTGGGGGCATATTGCTTGATGCCAGCGCCAACCGACTCCATGACTTTAAGATTAATGCCGAGCAAATCATCGCGGCTCATGCCCGCCTTGCGCGGCACACCGGCGGTGACGATAATCACATCGGCCCCGGCAATGCCCTCATAGGATGAAGCTCCGGTCATCTTGGCATCGAAACCTTCAACCGGAGACGCTTCGGCAATATCCAGCGCCTTGCCTTGCGGAATGCCATCGGCAATATCGAACAGGACAATATCGCCGAGCTCTTTGATGCCAGCCAGCAGCGCGAGTGTGCCGCCAATCTGACCTGACCCAATTAGTGCAATTTTTTTACGCGACATGTGCTGCGTCCTTTAGAGTGCGATGGAATTTCGGGAGTGCGATGGAACTTTGAATATTCGTCGCTCTTGTGACTCTGTTAGCAAAGTGAAGCAAGTCGATAAAAGTTGCATG
>JANXSV010000120.1 GCA_025356505.1 Methylovirgula sp. | reverse complement strand
TTTGCAGCATATTCGCGTTGTGACGGCCAAGGGGCTGCATTGGGCAACGCGGCAGCATTTTTTCACCGGAATCATGTCCTATCTGGCGTCGCCGCTCTGGATGGCGCAGTTGCTCGTCGGTTTGATTCTGGTGTTGCAGGCACGATATATCCGGCCGGAATATTTCACAGACCAATTCACGCTGTTTCCGACTTGGCCGCGCTTTGACGCGGAAAGATCGCTGAGCTTGTTTCAGCTCACGCTGGCGATTCTGCTCGCTCCAAAGATATTCGGGCTGATTGTCGGCTTGGTGCAAGGCGAGACGCGGCGGGCGGCGGGCGGACCTATCCTGCTGGTGCTTTCAACTATTTTCGAGATTTTCCTGTCGGCGCTGCTGGCTCCCATCATGATGCTGGTGCAGTCGGGCGCTGTGAGCGCAATTTTGATGGGTCGTGACACGGGATGGAACCCGCAAAGGCGCGATGACGGATCGATACCGCTGCGCGATATCATCCGGCGTCACCGTAGTCATGTTATGCTCGGGCTGTTTTGTTTGATGGGCGGGTTGATGATTTCGCCCAGCCTCGTTGCCTGGATGTCCCCCACCATCGCCGGACTGATCCTTGCTGTGGCGCTGTCATGGGCAAGCGGGCAGCTTTCCATCGGCCTCTGGTTGAAGCGCATAGGGCTTTTGAAAACGCCCGAAGAAGCGGACGTGCCTGAGATTGCCACCCGGGCGAATCAACTTTCGCAAGAGATTGCCGCTCTCGGCTATGACGATGTTGACGGGCTTGAGGCTGTTCACGCCTTTCCGGCGCTCAAGGCGGCACATGAGATGTTTTTGCCACCGGCGAAAAAGCGCCAGCGCGGCGAAGTTACAGCCGAAAGAGCCCTCGCCGAGGCAAAGCTTACGGATGCAAATACGCTGGAGGAGGCCAAAAACTGGCTGAAACCGAAAGAGCGCATAGTCGTTTTGCATGACCGCGCTCTGATTTCGTTGCTCTCGCGTTTGCCTGCCGATGCGCGTACCCATAATGCCAAGGGGTGATTTTCACAAAAACATGACATTGTTGCTTGGCAAGCGGGCTTCAACTTGGTATAGGCTCGGCAACAAATAGAGCTGCGGCGGCTGTACAGCGTACGGTTTTTGCAGGTTTTATTCCTCGATAGCTCAGCTGGTAGAGCATTCGACTGTTAATCGAATTGTCGCAGGTTCGAGCCCTGCTCGAGGAGCCAGTTTTAAAGACCTGATATCGCATTGATATCAGGTCTTTTTTTGTGCAGCGTATGGGTTTTAATCTGTATTTTGTCTCACCGCGTAAAAGTCCCATGATGTCTGCTCCAAGCCCGTCCAAAGCTGCCCCCACTCCCTCCGCTCTGGTTTGGTTTCGCAACGATTTGCGCCTGAGCGATCACCCGGCCTTGGCCACTGCGGCGAAATCCGGCAAACCCGTCACGTGTATTTACATCGTTGAAACCAACGCTTCGCTGAGGCCGCTGGGCGGAGCGTCTCGCTGGTGGCTGCACCATTCGCTCAAATCACTTGAGGCGTCGCTTGGCGCCATCGGCGGCCGACTGCTGTGTTATCACGGCGACAGCGAGCAAATCGTTTCCGAACTCGTGCAGCGGTTGAACATCGACGAAGTGCACTGGAGCCGCCGCTATGGCGGCGCTGAGCGAGACGTGGACGCGCGGCTCAAGGCAGACCTCAAAGCGCGCGGGGTCGCCGTTGAAAGCCACAACGGTAGCCTGTTGCACGAACCCTGGCAGGTGCTGAACAAATCAAACGAACCGTATAAGGTGTTTACGCCGTTCTGGCGCGCATGCCTCGCGGGGCCAGCTCCGGAGCGCCCGCTGCCCGCGCCCGAAAAAATTGTATCCGCGGCACCTGACCCCGGCGCCTTGTCTATCGACGCCCTTAACCTGTTGCCAACTAAGCCAAATTGGGCGGCTGATTTTCATAAATATTGGCATGTCGGCGAAAGTGCCGCCCGTCAGCGGCTTGAGGATTTCATAACAAACTCTTTGACTGGCTATGGCACGCTGCGAGACGTGCCCGACGCGCATGCTACGTCGCGGCTATCTCCACATTTGCGGTTTGGCGAAATTTCACCGCGTGAGATTTTTTATGCGGTGCAAATGGCGCGCGAGGCGGACAAAATTCCGGCGGGCGATGCCAGCAAATTTCTTGCTGAGATCGGCTGGCGTGAATTTTCGTACGCGCTGCTGTTCCATAATCCGCATTTGGCGACGCGCAATTTCGTCTCCAAATTTGATGCGTTCGAATGGAGCGAGCCCAAAGCTTCCGACCTCGAGGCGTGGCAGCGCGGGCGCACCGGATATCCCATCGTCGATGCAGGACTGCGCGAGCTCTGGAGCACCGGCGTAATGCATAACCGGGTGCGAATGATTGTCGCATCCTTCCTTATAAAACACCTGATGATTGACTGGCGCGTTGGCGAGCAATGGTTCTGGGATACGCTGTGCGATGCGGATACGGCGAGCAATGCCGCTAGCTGGCAATGGGTTGCAGGGTCCGGCGCGGACGCGGCACCCTATTACAGGATTTTTAATCCGATCATCCAGGGCGAGAAATTTGACCCTGAGGGCGCTTATGTGCGGAAATTTGTGCCTGAACTCAAAGGCGTTGCAGCAAAACATATCCATAAGCCGTGGGAACTTTCGTCTGCCGAACTTCGTTCGAGTGGTGTGGAATTGGGTAAAACTTACCCGCATCCGATTGTTGATCATGGTTTCGCCCGGATCCGCGCGCTCAATGCTTTTCAAGCTTTGTCAAAATCATGAGTCACGCGTGTGGATTTCATAGACTGGGAAGAGTTTTCACTAGACTGAAAAGAATTTCATTACCAAGCGTTGGATTACCAAGAGTTTCATTACCAAGAGTTCATGTGCGTGTTGTGGGTCCATGCTCTATTTAAGGCTTGCTCTCATTAACGCTTGGTCGAGCTAGCCCCTTAGGGCTGTAACAAAGGATTTGATATGGGCGTCGGGAATAAGATTTTGGGTCTTGCCGCAGTCATCGCTGTCGTGGCGGTGGGGGCGGCGTTTTATCCTGACACTGCCGATCAGATTTACCCTGGCTCTGGGGCTCAAGCGAAGAAACTACGGGCGATGATCCCGTTTCTTCCGGCTCCAGCGCCTGCCACTGTTGCCGCGTCCGCCGCTCCACCTGCCCGGCCTCCTGTGACCGTTACCGTTGGCAAGGCGCTGCGCAAATCTGTGCCGGTGCGGATCGATGTGATTGGTACGGTGCAGCCGGTAGCCAGCGTCGTCATGCGCGCCCGCGTGG
>JANXSV010000104.1 GCA_025356505.1 Methylovirgula sp. | reverse complement strand
GAAAACGTGGCTGGATGACAACCTTCCGACGATTGTTGAGCGTCTGGTGCGCGCTGAAATCGAGCGTGTTGCGCGCGGAACAAGATAAAATATTTTAAGAGGCAGTTGTAGACCGTGATTGACATGCCCTCGTGCGTGATCTTTTGTCCGCTGGAATGTCCGAACACCCTGCTAAATGTCGCCGTGATCAGTTTTAAGAGTTTGCAACCATGATGGAACCACGTTTTGACTCGGCCTTAGTTGAGGCGCGCATTGCGCAAACTTGGGAGCATGCCGGAGCGTTTAAAGCGGGAAGGGCAGACCGCGCGAATGCAGAGGCCTTTTCCATAGTGATCCCGCCTCCGAACGTGACCGGCAGCCTTCACATGGGTCACGCGCTCAATAATACCTTACAGGATATTCTCGTCCGCTTTGAGCGCATGCGGGGGAAGGATGTGCTTTGGCAACCCGGCACGGACCATGCGGGCATCGCGACGCAAATGATCGTAGAACGGCAATTGGCGGAAAGAAAATTACCGGGTCGGCGAGATATGGGACGCGTAGGGTTTCTAAAACGTGTGTGGGAATGGAAGGCTGAGTCGGGCGGCACTATTTTGAGCCAGCTGAAGCGCCTTGGGGCATCGTGCGATTGGTCCCGCGAGCGCTTTACTATGGACGAAGGTCTGTCAAAGGCCGTTGCGAAGGTTTTTGTCGAACTTCATAAGAAAGGTTTGATTTATAAGGCAAAGCGCCTCGTAAACTGGGACCCGAAAATGCTAACGGCGATTTCAGATCTCGAAGTCGAGTTGCACGATGTCAAAGGTAACCTGTGGCACCTTAAATATCCCGTTGAGGGGACACCGGAGTTCATCACTGTAGCGACGACGCGCCCGGAAACGATGCTTGGCGATACGGCAGTGGCCGTTCATCCGGACAATAAAAAATTGAAACATTTTATCGGAAAGTTTGTGACTTTGCCGCTTGTTGGCCGCCGCATTCCGATTATCGGCGATACATATGCTGATCCGGAAAAGGGTACTGGCGCCGTTAAAATAACGCCTGCGCACGACTTTAACGATTTCGAGGTCGGAAAACGTCACAGCTTACCTTTGATCAACATTTTTGACGCTGAAGCGAAGCTGACGCTCTGGGGCAACGACGACTTTATCGCTAACGTTCCACCTTCGACCAGCCTAGAATATATTCTTACCTTGCACGGCACAGACAGGTTTGCTGCTCGCAAGACGATCGTTGGCCTTATGGAGCAGGCCGAACTGTTAGAAAAAATAGAGCCGCATTTACATAAGGTTCCCCACGGCGATCGTTCTGGCGTTGTTGTTGAACCGTGGCTCACCGATCAATGGTACGTTGACGCCAAGACTTTGGCCGAACCTGCCTTAGCGGCAGTAAAAGGTGGCACGACCAAATTCTTCCCGAAAAACAACGAAAAGGTCTATTTTCACTGGCTCGAAAATATCGAACCCTGGTGTATTTCCCGACAGTTGTGGTGGGGACACCAGATACCCGCTTGGTACGCGCCTGATGGCGAGGTTTTCGTTGCTGAATCACTAGAACTCGCACAAGCTGCTGCGTTAAAGCACTTTGGCCATCTTCCGCTTTTGCGCCGTGACGAGGACGTGCTCGATACTTGGTTTTCGTCGGCACTATGGCCTTTTTCGACGCTGGGCTGGCCAGATAATATAGCCGAACTGAAGCGGTACTATCCCACTTCCGTTGTTGTGACAGGCTTTGACATCATCTTCTTCTGGGTTGCTCGGATGATGATGATGGGGCTTGAATTTCAGGATGCCGTGCCGTTCCGTGATATCTACATACACGGTTTGGTTTTGGACGAAAAAGGACAGAAAATGTCCAAAACCAAGGGAAATGTCGTAGATCCGCTTGAGTTGATAGACCTTTACGGCGCGGACGCGCTCAGGTTTTTCATGGCGATTTCAGCGACCCAAGGTCGTAACATCAAGCTCATTAAGTCGCAGATAGAAGGTTATCGTAATTTTGTCACCAAGATCTGGAGCGCGGCCCGTTTTGCTGAAATGAACTCGTGTGTCAGGGTTGAAGGGTTTGACCCGAGCGGAGTGGCCGAGCAGCTAAATCAGTGGATTGTTGGTGAGCTCGATAAGGCCGTGATTGCGGTGGGTGCTGCGATTTCCAGCTATCGTTTCAACGAAGCGGCGACCCTTACCTATAGGTTCGTTTGGAACACATTCTGCGATTGGCATTTAGAGTTGGTGAAGCCGATTTTGCAAGGCGAAGCGGGAGAGCTCCAACACGAGACGCGGGCGACGATTGCATTCGTCCTTGATGAGATCCTTAAGCTATTACATCCGTTCATGCCGTTTATCACCGAGGAACTTTGGGCAATAACGGGGAAATTTGGACCAGCACGTACAAGTCTGTTGGCTTTGGCGCCCTGGCCAACAGCTTTAACCAAAGATACATCTGCCGCCGGTGCCACCATCGGGTTCATAGTAGATGCGGTTTCTGAAATTCGCTCTTTGCGGGCGGAAATGAACGTAAATGCCGGGGCGGTCATTCCACTTGTTGTGATTGGTGCCGATGACGGGATTAGAAAACTTGTGCAGGAGCGGGGCGAAACGCTCAAGAGGTTGGCGCGACTTTCGGAAATACAGTTTGTCGATGAGGCGCCAAATGGATCCGTGCAAATGGTAGTTCACGGGCAGATATTAGCACTGCCCCTTGTCGGCATTGTTGATCTCGAACTTGAGCGCGCGCGCCTTTCCAAAGAGATCGGCAAATGGCAGTCAGAAGTCGATAAAATTGACCTCCGTTTCGCCAATTCGGACTTTATGGCGAGGGCGAAGGACGACGTGATTGAAGAAAACCGCGAAAGGCGGCAAGACGCCGCGGGGCGCATATCCAAGATGACGTCCGCTTTACAAGGTCTTGAACGGTA
>JANXSV010000059.1 GCA_025356505.1 Methylovirgula sp. | reverse complement strand
TTACCTCAACCCGCCGCACCCACCCAAGGTTCAGACGCTACAGTGCCTTTTCTCGTGCCAACCCGCGCGGCGCAAATCCCCACGCAGCATCCTTTCCTTTTGCAGGGAAATACCGATAAGGCTCCCGAAAGGCTTGCTCTCACTGCGGTTGAATTTCACACAGGCGGCGATTTTTCGGCATTGGGGCTCTACTAAGCAGCGCAATGAGCGCCACCGTTTTGCGCTGAAATTGGCCTTCGCGGTGTGCGCTATGGCTTTGCGCGTTTCGCGTGTCGAATTAACCTTGATCGGCTTTCACGTGTAACTATAATTTTTCCCAAGATTTACTTGGGCCTATGGTTCACCAGCGGTTACGACTGCAACTTAAAGTTTAAGTTATTGAAATACAATAATTAAACACAACTATGGTTGCATTTAATAGGGCAGCCGTGGTGTGCAAGTGGTGGTTATCACACATATCCTGGCCGCAGCATCTCACAACAAGCGGACAAGGCTCACGAATTTTTATGTATTCGACGAATCGCGATATTTCATACATTTGATGTGAAACAAAATACGCGATCAATAAGGTCATTTTATTGATTCAAACCAATAAAAAGGCAATTTGTTACCGTATTTATATACTGTAGTACCTGTAAAAACCTCAAACTGAATATTTTTCGGAATTCTATTCCATTCATCTCCAACCCACTTCAATAAATACTAATTTAATACTTCCTGTGTGATCTTCGGTTCTGTCATCTGTATTTCGGGTGGGCGTTAAACCCGACATAAGTCGAATTCAAACTTTCTATTCACACGCCCTTTACCGAATTGCGTGAGAAGCCGAGCAAATGGACATCGTGTAAAACCAGACGTACAGGCCAGCCAGTGCAAATGTTGCGTAAAGTCGACCCCATAAAATTCTTGATGACAGTCGCGGCAGTTGGAGTTCTTCTCGCTGCGTTTTACGTCGCCACCTCGATCCAGCGTCAGCATCGCATGCTTGGGGAGGCGGTCCAGTCCACGATTCCGATAAGTGCTGCCCAGACCGCTGTCGCTCTTGCTCAGGCCACCCATATGCTTAGCGCAGCGCGAAATGAGCCGGGCTCTGAGGGGGTTGCCGCGTTGAGGCGCAGTCTCGAAAACTTGAAAAGCACCGTGGAAACCGCAGTCGATGGTGATTTCGCGCGCTTTCTCACCCTCGATCCGCGCCGCAAAGATCTGGCGGTTCGGTTGCGCTCTGCTCTCGACAGCCTGCACCCCGACGCGGAACAGCTGCAGCTTCCGGAAGTTATCAACGCCCTTGAGACGAATTTAGAAGCTTTGGAGCCCGAAGTTATCGGCTTAATTGCCCAAGCCAGTGCCTATGGTGCAAACGAGGTCACCAACAACCAATTCCGACTTGAAGAACTCTATCAAAAGCTGGAAATGCTCTTCGGCGGCCTAATATTATTTAGTATATCGGTGGGAACTATGAGCCTGGTACAAGACAACCGGCTTAAAGTTGTTGATGCCGAACTATGTGCCCAAAACAAGCGCTTCGAAGCGGCTGTCAACAACATGTCGCAAGGCTTGGTGTTTTTTGACAAAGAAGGCCGGTTGATAATTTCAAACAAGCGCCTGGCCGAACAATTTAACCTTGACCCTGCTCTGCTTGTCGCGGGCACGCATGTTGATGACATGTTACGCGCGTCCAATAAGGGCCCGACTGCAACACCGCTGAGCGATGAAGAGCTTATCGCCTCACGTCAAAAAATGGCGGAAGCCGGTGGACAAAGTTCCACTATTCGCGAACAGGCGGATGGTCGCGTGTTTTGGGTATCGCAGCAGCCCACCGACGGCGGTGGCTGGGTCATCACCTTCGACGATATCACCGAAAGGCGTCGTGCGGAGGCACGCATCTCCTATTTGGCAATGCATGACGCGATGACTGATTTGCCAAATCGCGTCCAGTTTCAGGACTTCCTCGATAGTGGCATCAAGATGCAACGCAGCGCCGGTACATCGCGCCTGCCGGGACAGGGCTTTGCTGTGCACCTTGTCGATATCGACAATTTCAAGTCGATCAACGATATTTACGGTCATCCGGTTGGGGACGCGTTTTTGAGCGAACTGGCCCGCCGGATGAAAAGCATTGTGCGCCGTCACGATATTGTGGCACGGCTTGGCGGCGACGAATTCGTGATCATGCAACAGCATTTGCGCGGAGCCGAAGACGCAGCAAAATTTGCCACGCGCGTAGTAAGTCTGCTGAGCGAGCCGGTTGTGGTTGAGGGCGTCACTTTGAATTGCGGTGCCTCGATTGGCATTTCGCTGGCTCCCGAAGATGGAATGGACGCCAAGCTCCTCCTGAAGCGGGCCGACCTTGCACTGTATCGCGCGAAGGACAATGGCAAGTCGACGTTTTCATTCTATGACGCCAGTATGGATCACAACCTCGAGTCGCGGCGGCTGCTTGAGCAGGAGCTGCGTCAAGCTGTGGGACAAAACCAGTTGGTCGTATATTATCAACCGCAGCTCCAAATTCTCAGTGGCGAAACAACCGGTTTCGAAGCGCTGGTGCGGTGGGTGCATCCCACAAGAGGCATGGTGCCCCCCCTCGACTTCATCCCGCTGGCGGAAGAAACCGGGCTCATCAACGCTGTGGGCGAGTGGGTTTTGCGAACCGCCTGTCTGGAAGCCTCCAAGTGGCCGGAGCATCTTAAAATCGCGGTGAATATTTCCCCCGTCCAGGTGAAGTGCCATAATTTTGTCGAAACGGTGATCGGGGCGCTCAGCATGAGCGGCTTGGCGGCGCACCGGCTCGAACTTGAAATAACCGAGTCCATTTTCTTGCAGGAAGATGAGCGAACCTTTAGCGCATTGCGGGAACTGCGGGGCATCGGTGTTAAATTTGCAATTGATGACTTTGGCACAGGCTACTCGTCGCTTTCGTCGCTCAGACGGTTTCCTTTCGACAAGTTGAAAATCGACCGGTCATTTGTAAAAGATGTCCTGACACGTCAAGACTCGGTCCAGATCATCCATGCCGTCATCGGGCTTGGCCGCAGCCTCGGCATCAACACCACTGCCGAAGGTGTCGAAATGCAAGCGCAGCTGGATTTGTTGCGTGCCGAAGGTTGCACCGAGGTGCAAGGCTTTATGTTCGGGAAACCGATGCCTGCCGCTGATCTTGGACCGTTTCTGAACGCAAAAATGATAGCGGCCTAGATTAAGCCGGTGCGCTCTGTCATAGAGGCGGGATGACACACGCGCCGTTTCAGATTGCCATTATCGGGGCCGGACCTGCGGGGCTCATGACTGCATCGCGCTTGTCTCAGGCAGCGGGATTTTCCGCGCAGATCACCTTTTACGACCACATGCCGTCGGCAGCGCGCAAGTTTCTGCTGGCCGGGCGCGGCGGTTTGAACCTCACGCATGCAACGCCTCTTCCCGGCTATCTCAATGCCTATGGCGAAGCGGCCCCGCGGCTGGAGTCTGCGCTCGCCGCTTTCAGCCCCGCCGATGTACGGGGCTGGGTCGATGATTTGGGTGAGGCAACCTTTGTCGGGTCGAGCGGGCGGGTGTTTCCCAAGAGTTTTAAGGCCTCCCCTCTCCTTCGAGCCTGGTTACGAAAACTGGAAAGTTCCGGTGTCCGGTTCCAGGCGCGGCATCGCTGGCTGGGCTGGGATAATTCCGGGGCATTGATGTTTGAAACCGCCGACGGCTTGGTCAACGCCCGCCCGGATGCAACAATTTTGGCTCTTGGCGGGGCAAGCTGGGCAAAGCTTGGTTCGGACGGGCGCTGGGTGGATATTCTACGCGCGCACGGCATCGGCATCGCTGCTCTCGAACCGAGCAACTGCGGCTTTGATGTCCACTGGTCGGAGCACTTCAGCGCGAGGCATGCCGGGGAACCGTTGAAAAGCGCTCAATTCACCTGCGATAATCAAAGCCTGCGCGGTGAAGCGATCGTGACCGCCTATGGCCTGGAAGGCGGGGCGATTTATGCGCTGTCGGGCGCCTTCCGCCAGGCAATCAAGCGCGACGGATTTGCACCACTAGAGCTGGATCTACGGCCCGATGTAAGCCTCGAAGCGCTCAAGATGCGGCTTGAAGTTCCGCGAAAGGGCCAGTCAGACAGCAGCTTTTTGCGCAAAGCCGGGCTTATGCCCGCTCATATCGGATTGCTTCGCGAGGTTTTGGGAAAAAACCTGCCCCGCGATGCGGCGCTTTTGGCAGCCTCTGTCAAACGCCTCCGCTTACGCATTGAAGCACCACGGCCAATCGACAGGGCAATTTCGACCGCAGGCGGCGTCCAATTTGCTGAGCTAAATGAGCATCTGATGCTGACAAAAATCCCCGGCACATTCGTGTGCGGCGAGATGCTGGATTTTGATGCGCCCACGGGCGGCTATTTGCTTCAGGCCGCATTCAGCACAGGCATTTTGGTGGCGGAAGGCGTAATCGAAAGGTTGAAGATGCGACTGTCCGGGGCAGCATCCGCGCAGGCCTGATGGTGGATGGATTTCGGGCGGGGCGCAAAAACCTGAGACCTCACTTCAAGAGTTGCACGTCGCGGATTGCCTTTCATGCTAGTACAGTTCTTGTTTTATTCTTGATTCGGATTTTGCTTTGGATTGGTCACCGCAACAGGACGCAGCCCTTAAAGCTGTGGCGAAATGGTTGAAAACCCGCGAGCCGCAGGTTTTCCGCCTGTTCGGCTACGCCGGTACCGGCAAGACCACCTTGGCCACTCATATCGCCGGAGATTATAAAGGCGAGGTCGCCTTTGGCGCTTTCACCGGCAAAGCGGCGCTGGTGATGCGGTCCAAGGGCTGCACGGACGCGCGCACGATCCACTCCATGATCTACACAACCCGCGAAAGCGACTCGGAGGAGCCGGAATTTGTGCTCAATGAAGAGGCCGCGGCGGCTAAGGCTGACCTCATCATCATTGACGAATGTTCCATGGTGGATGCGGATTTGGGGCGGGACTTGCTGACATTCGGCAAAAAGGTGCTTGTGCTGGGAGATCCGGCGCAGCTTCCGCCCGTCTCCGGCGGTGGCTTTTTCACGGATGCCGAGCCCGATATCATGCTTACCGAGGTCCATCGCCAGGCAGCAGACAATCCGATCATCCGGCTTTCGATGATGGTGCGGGGCGGAGAAACGCTCGAAATCGGAAGTTATGGCGAAAGCCGTATTCTGCGCAAGGCCGATATTAATACGCAAATGGTCACAGAAGCCGATCAGGTGCTTGTGGGCATGAACAAAACCCGCCGCGCCTATAACAAGCGCTTGCGGACGCTGCTTGGCTATTCTGAAATATTACCAATGGTGAATGACAAGCTCGTCTGTTTAAAAAATGACCGCAAGAAGGGCCTTCTCAACGGGGGGCTGTGGCGGGTGAAAGCTTTGCGGCCGACGAAATCGCGCGTGGTTTCGCTGCGCGTTTCGCCCGAAGATACGGGCGGCAAGGTGGTTCGGGTGTCCTGCCTGCCCGAGTTTTTCGAAGGTACGGAAGAAGCCATTCCTTATGCGCGGCGCCGCGACTATCAGGAGTTTGACTTTGGCTATGCGCTGACCGTCCATAAGGCGCAGGGTTCGCAATGGGACAAGCTCGTATTGTTCGATGAAAGCTTTGCCTTTCGGGAGCATCGCAATCGGTGGCTTTATACTGGCATCACCCGCGCGGCGGAAAGCCTCATGCTGGTTGTGTGACGCCGGCTGGGTTTTGCCTTGCGCGTGTCTGATAAATTCGCCATATCCGCTGCTATGAGCGGCAATTTTATCATTTCGCACGATCCCGAAACGCTTCCAGCGCCACTTTTAGGGGCGGTCGTGGCTATCGGAAATTTCGACGGTGTGCATCGTGGCCATGCTGGGGTTATCGAGCGGGCCAAGGCGCTTGCCGCGCGCCTGCATAAGCCATGCGCGGTTCTCACCTTTGAGCCGCATCCGGCAGATTTTTTTGGAAAGTCCGCGGTTGTGTTCCGGCTGACCCCGGAAGTGGCCAAAGCCCAGTGCCTCGCTGATCTCGATATTGACGGGATGATTGTCTTCAGATTTGACGCGGCACTTTCTGCTTTGACAGCCGAGAATTTTGTCTCGGACATTCTTGTAAAACGGCTGAACATTTCTGCGGCTGTGGCCGGATATGATTTTCACTTCGGCAAGGCACGTGCCGGGTCGCCGCAATTCTTGAAGGATGCCGGGGCGCGGTATGGTTTTGCTGTCGAAATCGTTGAGAAAATCACCGCCGATTCCCACGGCTCGATCGAGGCGGTTTCATCCACCTCGACACGGGAAATGCTGCAAAATGGCGATGTCAGAAGCGCGGCGCAGGCGCTCGGACACCCCTATTTCGTGCTTGGCACCGTTGTCAAAGGTGAGCAAATAGGCCGGACACTTGGCTTTCCCACGGCCAATATCCGGCTCGATGTTTCAAACCGTTTGCGCCATGGAATCTATGCGGTGCGCATCAAGTATAGTGGCAAGCTTTTCAATGGTGTAGCGTCCTACGGGCGGCGTCCGACTTTCGACAATGGCGCACCGCTGTTGGAGACATTTCTTTTTGACTTCAATGAAAGTCTTTACGGGCGAGAGCTCAGCATTATTTTCGTCGACTGGATCCGTCCGGAATTGAAGTTCGACAGTATCGACGCTTTGAAGGTTCAGATGCAGGATGACGCGCGCGTGGCAAAAGAGCGTCTGGCAGACTTGAGCCACTAGCGGCGGGATGTGAATCTGTGAAGGGGCTGTTAGCCCCTTAGCCCAATTCTAGCATTACAGGTACGTGGTCTGAAGGACGCTCCCAGCCTCGGGCGTCACGATGGACTTTGATGCTCTGGACCCGCGGCGCGAGGGTTGGTGATAGCCAAACATGGTCGAGCCTGCGGCCCTTATCTGCCATGTTCCAATCGCTGGAGCGATAAGACCACCACGTGTAGAGCTTTTCGTGATGCGGTGTGAAATGACGCATGGCATCAAACCATTCGCCAGCCGCCTGCATCTGCTGGAACTTATCCACTTCGATTGGCGTGTGGCTGACCACTTTGAGCAGCGCCTTGTGGCTCCATACATCATGCTCCAGCGGCGCGATGTTCAAATCTCCCACCAGGATTGCTTTGCCCGATGTGACTTCGCCCTTTTTGAACCATTCGGTCATTTCATCGAGAAATTGCAGCTTGTGGGCGAATTTCTGATTTATTGTGACGTCTGGTTCATCACCACCTGCCGGAATATAGAAGTTATGAATGTCGGTGCCGTCCATGAGGCGCGCGTGTAAATGTCTGGCATCGCCCTTGGCGCAAAAATCGCGCTTGTCTATCAGCTTGAGCGGCTGCTTTGAGACAATTGCAACGCCGTGATAGCCCTTTTGGCCGTTGATGACGATGTGCTCATATCCGGCCTTTTTAAAATCAGAATGAGGAAATTCTGAATCCCGGACCTTGGTTTCCTGTAGGCACAGCACGTCGGGCTGGTGCGTTTGCAGGAAATGCGTCACCAAAGGCATGCGCAGCCGCACAGAATTTATGTTCCAGGTTGCAAGTCTCAGTGACAATTTTCGATCTCCAGTGTGCAATTAGGTCTGGCAGTTCATTTGCGAATAGGCAAGACTGTGCGGTTCATGGAGACAGGGTTTTGAGCATAGAATTTCATTTCCGAGACGCGCGGCTTGAAGACATGGCCGGCCTTTTAAAAATCTACAATCAGGTGATCGAGACATCGACGGCCATCTATATGGACGACCCGCTGCCGCTCGAAAACCGCATCGCCTGGTTTCAACAACGCGCGCGGGAGGGCTACCCTATCTTCGTGGTGGAGGACGCGGAGGGCATCGCCGGATTTGGCTCTTTTGGTGATTTCAGACCCTTTCCGGGCTATCGCTATACGGTCGAGCATTCCATCCATATCCGCGAGGGTTTGCGCGGACACGGGCTTGGTCAAAAATTGATGCATCTCCTGATCGAGCGCGCCAAAACGCTGGGCAAGCACACCATGCTGGGTGTAATCGATGGCGACAATGCCGGGTCTATTCAGTTTCATGCGCGGCTTGGCTTCGAACAGAGTGCCTTCATGCCTCAGGTCGGGTTCAAGTTCGGGCGGTGGCTTAACATCGTGATCATGCAGAGATTTTTGTGAGCCAACACTTTAGCGCCGTTACAGTGATAGTGCGCCAATATGATGAAGCGCTCGCGTTCTATGTTGGCAAGCTCGGCTTTTCTAAGATCGAAGACACGCCCGTTGGCGATAAGCGTTGGGTGACGGTGTCTCCACCTGGCTCACAGACGCGGTTGCTGCTGGCGCAGGCCGCAACGCCGCAACAGAGTGCTGCAATTGGCAATCAAGCTGGCGGACGGGTGTTTTTGTTTTTGAATACCGATAATTTTTGGCGCGACCACGCGGCCTATGTGGCCGCCGGGGTTATTTTCAGGGAAGCACCGCGCCACGAATCTTATGGGACGGTGGCTGTGTTTGAAGATCTCTATGGCAATTTATGGGATCTGATCGAAGCCAAAACATAGATCATCCCGCGGCATTGAGCGCCAGCTTCAGCGCTTGCCGCTTGGCGTGGCGACCGTCGTATTGATCACGAAAAGATCCGGATCAATTTTCGGCGCATTATCGACATTGAACAGCGAGACGACAGTGTCTGCCCCTTGCGGATCTGTGACCACCCACTGTTTTAATTCGAAAGTTGTCGGGTCGAAGATGAGCCTGATGCGCGATGTTCCGCCCAGCGTGGCTTTGTCCTCGATCAGGATAGCAACGTGTTGGTCATCGCTTTTCACGTCGAGGACTTTGGTGTCTTTGGTCAGATCAAGCTTGTTGGAGAGTAAAAATTTCAGCGGCGTCTGCGCCACAAGATACAGATCCTGAGTGGCGAGTTTTTTATCACGGATAGCCACCGATGTGCCATCCGCTATGATTTGCAAAGCGGCGGGGGCGTTGTATTCAAAGTGCATCTTGCCGGGTTTTTGCACGTAAAGTTCGCCCTCCGTGCGGCGACCGGAGCTTGATAGCTGAACGAATTCCGCAGAAAAGCTGGTTTGCGCGTTGAAATAGGCATTGGCCTTGGCGACCGCCTCGCTTGACGAGATTTTTGACGCGGATGGCGCTGAAGCTGTTGGCGCCGGAGCGGCTTTGCCCGGTTTTGGCGGGCTCGGCTGCAACTGCAACGGCGCATTTTGGGCTGATACTGCGCCCAGCAGCGTAAAGCTGCTCAACAGGACAAGGATAAGGCGGCGGAAAATCATATGAACTGTCCGGTTAAAACCATGTGAGAGTTGGCCTTTGGTTGTGGCGAATGTGAGACGCAACTGCGTTGAAGCCGCGACTTTGTCGCCTCTAATCGTCATCGCTGAAAGGTGCGCGATCAACGCCGTTGCCAACCAGAATTTCGCGCTTGCCAGAATGGTTGGGCGCGCCCACGACGCCCTCCTTCTCCATGCGCTCCACCAGAGATGCGGCTTTGTTATAGCCCACAGACAAGCGGCGCTGGATGTAGGATGTCGAGCATTTACGATCACGCAGAACGATGTTTACGGCGCGGTCGTAAATATCGCCGCCCTCCTCCGCATCCATCGAGCCCGGATCTCCCAAGGGCTTCGAATCCTCGTCGATTTCCTCATCTTCTTTGGTAACCGCCTCGATATATTCGGGCGATCCTTGCGTCTTCAAATGAGCGACAACTTTCTCGACTTCCTGATCGGAGACGAAGGGGCCGTGCACACGGCTGATGCGGCCGCCGCCCGCCATGTAGAGCATGTCGCCCTGCCCCAGCAACTGCTCGCCGCCCATCTCACCCAAAATGGTTCGGCTATCGATTTTTGATGTGACTTGGAATGAAATACGGGTTGGGAAATTGGCTTTGATCGTTCCGGTGACCACATCCACGGATGGTCGCTGGGTCGCCATAATCAGATGGATGCCGGCGGCGCGTGCCATTTGGGCAAGGCGCTGAATCGTGCCTTCAACCTCTTTACCGACCTGAATCATCATGTCCGCCATTTCGTCAACCACCACGACGATGTAAGGCAGAGCATCAAGGCTCATCTCTTCCTGTTCGTAGATGGCTTCACCGGTTTCTTT
>JANXSV010000016.1 GCA_025356505.1 Methylovirgula sp. | reverse complement strand
TGTGACGGCATGTTTGGTCTCGGGTGCCTGATCGGGCTTGGGATAATTCATGTCGCCCATGCCATCGCGGCCATGAAACCACGACGCGTCCAGATGCGCGCGCGTCAGCGGCTTGGCCGCACCTTGGAACGTTGGCACGGTACGCCCGCAGATTTGCGCCGTGTAAAGCGCATTGAGTGTTGCTTGCTCGACGCTGACATTGCCTGCCACAGTGGTCACGGCGACGATCTCGATATCAGCCTGAAACGCCATTATCAACGCAACTGCGTCGTCCGATGCGGTGTCGGTATCGATCAGGAAGGTCGGCTTCATTTCATGTCCCTGAAAGTGGTGGCGTGGCGCATCAATGCCGCGTTAAATTCACCGCCCAGGATAAACATGGCAGCGGTCGAATAGAGAAAAACAATCGCAATCATCACAGAAGCCAGTCCGGCGTAGGTGTTGATATAATTGGTCGAAAATTCGGCGAGATAACCAGAAAACACATAGCCGCCACCCAACATCCCCACCACTGTCAAAACAATGCCCGGCCAGAGTTGGCCGATCGTTTGTTTTCCGTTTGGCAATACCCTGTGCGCGACAACAAGAGCCACAATGATGACGAGGCTGGTGACCCCTATACGGATGCCAGTGGCAAGGGCGCTAAAGGGTGCAAGATCAGGCACATAAGACACGATAGCGTGCCAAACCAGTGGCCCGAGCACCACTAGAAAGGCCAGAGCCAGCAACGCCAGCGCGCCCAGAACGATATAAGCGATGGATTCGCCGCGCAGCAGCCACCACGGCCGCATCTCCTTGAAATTATATGCGCGGTTGAGCGCGATACGCATGGCTTCAATACCATTGGATGAAAAATACAGCGCCAGAAGCACACCGATCGTAAGCAGATCACCTCTGCTTGTCGTCAAAACAGCCCGAATCTCTGCCGCGATAGGGGCTGAGGCTTGCGGCGGCCACGTTTCAAATAAAATCCGGATAACCTCGTCTGCCAAGTCCTGTGAGTTCGCCAGATCCTTAGACCCAAAAAAACCGGCGAGCGATGTCACCACAATCAAAAACGGGAACAACGACATGAGGGCGGACAGTGCGACATGGCTCACAATTGCCCAGCCATCATCTTCGAGAAAGCCCATATACGTGTCCCACAACAGGATAACCGCGCGCTCCACTAAACCAATCTTTCGCTTTCCAGTGAGTTTGCCATTTGCTTATGACTTCTCTTGATTGGGCCATCGAAATCAGGCACAAGCGCGTGAAACGAAACACAATATGGTTCTAACTCAGGTTTTCGGTCATGTCGCTACCTCTTCGCGTTGGTATTGCCGGTTTAGGCACGGTTGGTGCCTCGGTTATCCAATTGTTACGCAACCAATCGAACGCATTGGCAGCGCTGACCGGGCGCTCCATCATCGTCAGCGCCGTCAGCGCCCGCAACCAAAGCCGCGATCGCGGCGTCGATATTTCGGGTTTTGAATGGTTTGACGATCCGGTTGCGCTTGCGACATCTCCAAACATCGATCTGTTTGTTGAACTTGTCGGCGGCGATGAGGGTCCGGCGCGGCTCGCCGTTGAGGCTGCGCTTGCCGGCGGCAAGCCTGTGGTCACCGCAAACAAAGCCTTGTTGGCAAAACACGGCATGGCGCTGGCGCACAGCGCCGAAACGCAAAAAGTCGCGCTCGCCTTCGAAGCGTCTGTCGCCGGAGGTATTCCAGTCGTAAAAACCCTTCGCGAAGGCCTTGCGGGAAACTCAATCCAGCGCGTCTATGGCATTCTCAACGGCACGTGCAATTATATCCTTTCGAAGATGGAGCAGGAGCAGCTCAGTTTCACAGAATGCTTGGCAGAGGCGCAGCGGCTCGGCTATGCCGAGGCTGACCCTACCTTCGACATTGGCGGTTTTGACACCGCCCATAAATTGGCGATTTTGACATCGCTGGCATTCGGCACCGCGATTGATGCGGAGGCCATTCATATCGAAGGCATTCAGTCGATCACGCTGGCGGATTTGAAATCGGCCGATGAGCTTGGCTTCCGCATTAAACTGCTCGGAGTGGCACAGCGCACAGCAAACGGAATTGAGCAGCGTGTCCACCCGACAATGGTGCCAAAATCATCCCCCATCGCGCAGGTAATGGGCGTTTTAAATGCTGTGACCATTGATGCGGATGCCGTAAAAGAGCTCACGCTCGTCGGCCCGGGCGCGGGAGGTCTGGCCACAGCTTCGGCTGTTGTCGCCGATATTGCCGATATCGCCCGCGGCATCCGTTCCGCACCGTTTGGACGCCCGACAGGCGAGCTGGAAATTGCCCAGCGCATTCCTGTGCAGCGCCATGAAGGCGGATATTACATTCGCTTGAGTGTGCATGACCGGGCAGGGGCCGTGGCATCCATAGCCACCCGCATGGCCGAGCGGGACATCTCGCTTGAAAGCATTATGCAGCGGCGTTCTTTAACTTCTAAAAGCTATGGTGTGCCGAGTGGCCCGGTTCCCGTGGTGTTGATTACCTATGCAACATCGGAAACAGCCATGCGCGAAGCTTTGGCAAAAGTTGTGTCAGATGGCACCATCGCCGAAGCGCCGCAAGTGATTCGCATAGAGCGCGAGTAACCGCGCCAAACTTGAAATGAGTGTCTCATGACCGATCTTGTCATCAATCAGCAAGATATTATCGAGCGTATCCTCACTCTGGAACTTGTGCGGGTGACCGAGCGGGCGGCAGTGTCTTCGGCAAGGTGGCGCGGCCGCGGCAATGAAAAAGCTGCCGATCAGGCTGCAGTTGATGCTATGCGCCGCGAGCTCAACCGTCTCCCGATTGATGGCACGATCGTCATCGGTGAGGGCGAGCGCGACGAAGCGCCCATGCTGTTCATTGGCGAGAAGGTCGGCACAAAAACCGGCCCGAAAGTTGACATCGCCGTCGATCCGCTGGAAGGCACCACGCTCTGCGCCAAGGATATGCCGGGTTCGATCGCTGTTATGGCCATGGCGCAGGCAGGCTCTTTGTTGAACGCACCGGACGTTTATATGGACAAAATCGCCATCGGTCCGGGATATCCCGCCGGCACGGTTGACCTCGATTGGACGCCGGAAGAAAACATTCGTTCGCTGGCAAAGGCCAAAGGCGTGAAGCCGAGCGAAATTACCGTGTTGATTCTTGATCGTCCGCGCCATGAGAAGCTGATCGACGCTTGCCGCAAGGCCGGGGCGAGCATCCGTTTGATTGCCGACGGTGATGTCGCCGGCATTATTTTCACAACTCAGTCCGAAAAGACCAAGGTGGATTTGTATCTGGGCAGCGGCGGCGCGCCCGAAGGCGTTCTTGCGGCGGGTGCCTTACGCTGTGTCGGTGGTCAAATGCAGGGACGTCTGTTGCTTGACAGCCCGGCCAAAATTGAACGTGCCCGCACCATGGGCATCATAGATCCGCGCAAAAAATATGACATGAAAGAGCTCGCGAGCGGCGACGTTGTTGTGGCCGCAACCGGCGTCACCGACAGCGCGCTCGTCGAAGGCGTCCGATTCCATCGTGATGTGATTGAAACCGAGACGGTGATCTATCGCTCTTTGTCCGGGACAGTTCGCCGTATTCATGCGGAACACCGCGAGATGGGCAAATTCCGTCTGGACTGAAAATGTCGTTCCTTGTCCTGCGCGCTTTGAAACGATCAGACCGGCCACAGTGGGATACGCTGTGGTCTGCCTATCAGCAATTTTATCAAGTTTATTTATCAGCCGTGACAGACACGACATTCGAACGGTTTTTTGAAAAAGCCGAGCCCGTTCATGCGTTAGTGGCCGATGCCGAGGGTGTTTTGCTGGGCTTTACACATTATGTGTTCCATCGCTCAACCTGGAGCCAAGGGCCAGTCTGTTACTTGCAGGATTTATATACCTCGAACGCCGCTCGGGGCAGGGGCGTGGCCACCGCCTTGATTGAAGCCGTCCGTGCGCAGGCGGCCGATTGCGGAGCCTCGCGCCTCTATTGGAATACACACGAGGACAATGCGGCAGCACGGTCGCTCTATGATAAGGTTGCGGCGCGGTCAGGCTTTATCCAATATCGGAAGCAGATTTGAAATCGAGCCTTTCAAATTTCCAGGCAGCCTCAGGCAGAGCTTGGCGGAACCGTCTCACTCCGGCGCAGGATGCTGCCGCGCTTGCCATCATGCAACAGACGGACCTGCCGGACGTACTCTCCCGCGTTCTGGCAGCGCGCGGCATTACCGCGGCTGACGCCGAGCGCTACTTGAATCCGGCACTACGTGATCTGATGCCGGACCCCGACACCCTCACCGATATGGGTCCGCTCGTTGCACGGTTCGTTGCGGCGGTGCAGGCGAGCGAAAAAATAGCCATTTTTGGCGACTATGACGTTGACGGCGCGTGTTCTGCCGCGTTGTTATGGCAATATCTCGATGCTGCCGGCTGCGAGTGTATTGTTCATATCCCGGATCGGCTCACCGAAGGCTACGGCCCGAATATTCAGGCTATTCAGAGCTTTAAGCAGCTTGGTGCGCGTTTGGTGGTAACTGTCGATTGTGGCACCACCAGCTTTGAGCCCTTCGAAACAGCGCAGCAGCTTGGCATGGACGTTTTGGTCATCGACCATCACCAAGCGCCTGAGCTACTGCCGCGGGTCACGGCTCTGGTAAATCCGAATCGCTTGGATGATCTGTCCAATCTCGGCCATCTTTGCGCCGCCGGGGTGGTTTATCTGGTGATCATCGCACTCCATCGCGCATTGCGTGACAAAGGGTTTTGGCAGGATAAAACTCCGCCGGATCTGCTCGAAGCGCTTGATCTGGTGGCATTGGCGACTGTGGCGGATGTCGTGCCGCTTAAGGGCCTCAACCGCGCCTATGTGGTCAAGGGTCTCGCGGTCATGAAGGCGCGCGCCCGTACCGGACTGCGGGCTTTGATGGATGTGGCCCGCATGGATGCGCCGCCTGCGCCCTATCATCTTGGGTTTCTGCTGGGTCCCCGCATCAATGCCGGCGGGCGTATTGGCGATGCGGCTATGGGCGTGCGCCTGTTGACCACCCGTGACGACGCCGAGGCCAACCGGCTGGCACAAGAGCTCGACACTTTAAACCGCGAACGTCAGGCCTTGGAAGCTTTGGCGCTCATCGAGGCGGAAGCATCAGCACTCGCACAGGCCGGGCTTAGCCAAACCACCGACACTGTGCTTATTGTGGGCGAAGACGGCTGGCATCCGGGCATCGTCGGGTTGGTGTCGGCGCGGCTAAAAGAGCGTTATACACTCCCGGCTTTTGCAATTGCCTGGAATGGGCATACCGGTACCGGGTCAGGGCGCTCGATCCCCGGCGTAGATCTTGGAAATGCGGTGCGCGCGGCCGCCGACTCCGGTGTCATAACCAAAGGCGGCGGCCACGCAATGGCTGCGGGTCTCACTCTGGAGCGCAATCAACTTGAGGCGTTCAGCCGCTTCATTCGCGACAGATTGCGTTCCGCCATCACAACCGCCAAATCTGATGCCGCGCTGCTGATAGATGCCGTCATCCAGCCAGCGGCGATCTCTCTGGATTTGCTGAAAAGCCTCGAAAAAGCCGGACCTTTCGGCTCCGGAAGTTCGGAACCTGTTTTTGTCGTGCCGAACTTGCGCATCCTCGACGTGGTTCCCGTCGGTAGCGCACATTATCGTATTCGAGCCCGCGCCGCGAACGGCGGGCAGATCAAAGCCATGGCTTTTCGCGCCGTTGGCAGCCCATTGGGGGACGCCTTGGTGCAGGCAAAATCCGGCACGGCTATCGCACTTGCTGGAACCCTGTCGATTAATCATTGGAACGGGCGCGAGGAAGTTCAATTTCGTGTCATAGATTTGGCACTTATGGGGTAGACAAGCGTAGATCGGCTTTCTATAAAGCGCCCACTTCGCTTGCAGCGAGGCCAGATAGCTCAGTTGGTAGAGCATGCGATTGAAAATCGCAGTGTCGCTGGTTCGATCCCAGCTCTGGCCACCACCATATCCAATCTCTTTAGATATTTGCGTTCACAACACCGCGGAGCGATGTTTTTGCAGTTGTGGCAAGCGTTTTAAAGTTTTGTGTCAGGTATTCTTCGGTTTTATTGCTTGCTATTCAACAGGCATTGGCCCATAGAGAGGCGTCCATTGACGGCAAGATGATTTGACTTTGTGCTGCAAACAGCGCCTTGCCGACTATCCTCCTTACCTGAGATGTGATTTCAACTGCCCGCTTGCGGGTTCTTATATCTCTGTTTGTGAAAGGGTTTCCTCATGGCTTCGGGAACCGTAAAATGGTTTAATGCTCAAAAAGGTTTCGGCTTCATTGCTCCTGAAAATGGCAGCACTGACGTATTCGTGCACATCAGCGCTGTAGAGCGCTCCGGTCTTGGTGACCTGCGCGAAGGTCAGAAGGTGAGCTACGAGCTCGTAGCTGATCGCAAGAGCGGCAAAATGTCCGCTGATCAGCTCAAAGTTTTGGGTTAAACCGGAACTAAACCACTGATTTTTCAGTGTGTAATATTGCTTTTCCCGATCTACCCAGATCGGGAGAGGCTGACAAAAAAAATAGAGTGGAAACGGCCTTCAATTCTAGAGCTTATAGTTTCTTCCGGCTTCGCAATTGCCGCTTCGTTTTTACGAAACACCTAAATTGCTAATCGCGCAAAGCGCATTCCCCCACAAAATCCAGCCTAGCCCTTGCGACTTCAACGCTTCGATGTGCTAGCTTTGTGCATTATTTTTGGGGCATTTGATGAAGTTTGTTGTTTTCGCGGTCATTGCGGGCATTGGCGCCTTCATGTTGTGGCTGTTTTTGCAGCCGGTATGTTCCGGCGGTGTCGTTGTGTCCAACATCGCGGAATGTCAGCAGGCCTCGGGCTTTTCCCCCGGTTTTTGCCAAAAAGCCTTCACGCAGGCGCGCCATATTGAGGGCAATGCCTCTGGATACTCCACTCTCACCGATTGCCATCAACGCTTTTCGATATGTGTTGAGGCCGAGGGCTTTGTCGGCTATGTGCCTAAGGCCAAAAGCGTTTGCATAAAAAAGTCCAATGCAGGCGAACCAACGGTCGACATCTATTATTAGCGGAACCACCATGAAGCCCTTGAAAGTCATCAGCGTCGGCTCGGAAACGTCGCCGGTACGATTTGGCAACCATCTGCCTTTGACCTTAATCGCCGGGCCCTGCGCCATGGAAAGCCGAAATCATGCGCTTGAAATGGCGGCAGCGTTATACGAAATAACGCGCAAACTCGGCATCGGCTTGGTCTATAAATCGTCGTTCGACAAAGCCAATCGCACCTCTTCGTCAGGACGTCGTGGCATGGGGTTGCACGAAGCAATGCCGGTGTTTGCAGAGCTGAAGGCCAAATTTGGCTTTCCTGTCATTACCGATGTGCATGAAAACCAGCAATGCGCCATCGTCGCCGAGGTGGTTGATATATTACAGATCCCGGCCTTTCTATGTCGCCAGACGGATTTGTTGATCGCCGCTGCAAAAACCGGCCGTGTTGTCAATGTCAAGAAAGGCCAATTTCTTGCCCCGTGGGATATGTCCAACGTCGTAAATAAGGTCCTTGAAGCGGGCAATCCAAATGTCATGGTCACCGAGCGTGGCGCGTCCTTCGGATATAATACGCTGGTGTCAGATATGCGCTCGCTTCCCATCATGGCCGAAAAAACCGGCGCTCCGGTAATCTTTGACGCGACTCACTCTGTGCAGCAGCCAGGCGGGCAGGGCACCGCTTCCGGGGGCCAGCGCGAGTTCGTTCCGGTTTTGGCGCGCGCCGCAGTGGCTGTTGGCGTCGCTGGAGTGTTCATAGAAACCCATGATGACCCGGCAAATGCGTTTTCGGATGGTCCAAATCAGGTTCCATTGAACGAAATGGCGAAATTACTTGAAACTCTCATGGCGTTCGACAAACTGGCAAAAGCGGCACAGGCCTAGTCAGGCATCGCCGCTATATTTTCACACTTCAGGAGCTTTCGATGCTGGACACAAAACTTTTTGGCGGTGGCGCTATCGATATCTCCTTCCTGCATGAGCAGGGCGCAGACCCGTTTACTTCTACGCCGGAGCGGGTGGCGCAACTCCATGATGTCGCCAGCTGTATCGCTGATTTCATAGGCGGCGCAAAGGCAACCCTCGAAATCGCGATTTACGATATGCGGCTTTCCGGCGAAGCGGCCAAAATGGTCGGCGATGCTCTGCGTGCTGCTCATGCGCGCGGCGTCGTGACTCGGCTGGCCTATGACGCCGCCACCGCGGGCGACTCCTCACCGCCGCCAAATCACCAGCCAAGCCCGGAAGATGGTGCGGGCGAAGTTTTGCACCCGCCCTTTATTGGAGACCTCGCAAGTGTCGCGACCGTTAAGGCCATTCGCGGCTTTGGCGTGCTGATGCACAACAAATACATCATTCGTGACATCGCCAACCCTGAAGCCGCGCTTTTCATGGGTTCGGCCAATTTCACCAATGATTCGTGGAGCTTGCAGGAAAATAATATCCTGTTTTTCCGCGATCAGACCTTCGCCCGATTTTATTCGAAGAACTTTGAAGAGCTCTGGACCAGCGGCAAAGTTGCCGACAATACAGGCTATGATGACAAGGGCACTGTGGTGATCAATGGCGTAAATGTCTCTGTCGCCTTCACCCCGGGCGAGGCTCAAGCCATCGTAAACCAGATGGTGGACGTTATCACCACCGCGTCGCACTCTGTGCAGATCGCCTCAGTTGTGATTTCCAACCGCGCGATACTAACCGCACTTACTTCGGTTCTGGATGCGGGTAAACAACTCTCTGGTATATACGATGGACCGCAGATGGACACCGTCATCAGCCAGTGGAAACAGAGTCACCCGGATGATCCGCGCATAGCGCAATGGGCGCGCATTTCCGCCGTGCTGAACCGTAAAAATTCCATTCCCTACAGTTCCACAATCCCCAATCAGCCCCATAACTTCATGCACAACAAGCTGATTGTCGCCGACGACAACGTCATTACCGGAAGTTTCAACCTTTCGCGGCACGCCATGGGCAATGCTGAAAATGTTGTGCTCTTTAAGAACGCTGAAATTGCCGATGCCTATCGTGTTTATCTGTCGCAGATCATGGCGATGTATCCGCACAAATAAGGCCGGTGTGCCGCTCCTTTTCCCGCCTACTGCGTGTAAGGAGCGCATAAAGCTCAGCGCAGTGGCCTGTGGGCACTGCCTGCAGCACCCTTGCTCCGAATCGCTGCCTCGGTTAGGCGTTGGCCATGGTTAAACCAGTAGAGCCGCCCGAACCGGAACAAACTTCCAGCCTCATTCCACTGCGGGAGGCGCTTGAAGAGCGTTATCTTGCCTATGCGCTATCCACAATCATGCACCGCGCGTTGCCGGATGCTCGCGACGGATTGAAGCCGGTTCATCGTCGTATTCTCTACGGAATGCATATCCTCAAGCTGGATCCGACCTCGGCATTTAAGAAAAGCGCAAAAATCGTCGGCGATGTAATGGGTTCATTCCATCCGCACGGCGACCAGGCAATCTATGATGCGCTGGTGAGGCTTGCCCAAGATTTTTCCTCACGTTACCCGCTGGTGGACGGGCAGGGAAATTTTGGCAATATCGATGGCGATAGCGCCGCCGCCTATCGCTATACCGAAGCGCGCATGACCAGCGTCGCAGGCCTTATTCTGGAAGGCCTCGAAGAGGATGCCGTTGATTTTCGGGACAATTACTCTGCCGACAATAAAGAACCCGTCGTCCTCCCCGCCTGCTTCCCAAATCTGCTGGCAAATGGATCACAAGGCATCGCTGTCGGCATGGCTACCTCCATTCCGCCGCATAACGTTGCCGAATTATGTGATGCTTCGCTTTATCTGATCGAAAATCCGCAGGCCGGTTCTGACGAACTGCTGAATTTCGTTCAGGGGCCGGACTTTCCCACCGGCGGCATAATTGTCGAAAGCAAAGAGTCCATTGCCGAAACCTATCGTACTGGACGGGGCGGATTTCGAAATCGCGCCCGCTGGGTCAAAGAAGATACAGGGCGCGGTAACTGGGTCGTGGTTGTCACCGAAATTCCCTATCTGGTACAAAAATCCCGCCTGATCGAAAAAATTGCCGATCTCCTCAATGAGAAGAAGTTGCCACTGCTGGCTGATGTGCGCGACGAATCTTCGGAAGATGTGCGTATCGTGCTCGAACCGCGCAGCCGCACAGTTGACCCTGTGGTGCTTATGGAAAGTCTTTTCAGGCAAAGCGAGCTTGAAAACCGCATCCCGATGAACATGAACGTGCTGGTTGATGGCGTTGTGCCGCGCGTGGTCAACCTGCCAGAGGCGCTACGCCAATGGCTTGATCACCGCCGGGACGTGTTGCAGCGCCGCTCACGCAATCGCCTCAAACAAATCGAGCACAGGCTAGAGCTTGTCTCCGGTATGTTGGTTGTTTTCCTCAATCTTGATGAGGTCATCCGAATCATCCGCGAAGAGGATGAGCCCAAGGATGTTTTGAAGGCCACGTTCAGCCTGTCCGATTTGCAGGCAAACTACGTTCTCGACACGCGCTTGCGCTCGTTGCGCCGCCTTGAAGAGATGCAACTGCGCACCGAATTTGACAAGCTGACCGAAGAAAAAAACGCCATAGCAAAACTCCTCGCCGACGAACAGGCGCAGTGGAAGATGATCAAGGTGGAAATCCGCGATGTGCGCAACAAGTTCAGCCCCGACACGCCGCTGGGCAAACGCCGCACCACTTTTGGCGGTATTCCGGAGGCGCAGGATATTGACATCAGCGAAATGTTGGTGGAACGAGAACCGCTGACCGTTATCGTTTCACAAAAGGGCTGGATTCGCGCACTCAAAGGCCACATCAGTGACCTTTCCACCGTGCAGTTCAAAGGTGACGATGCGTTGAAAGCATCGTTTTTCTGCGAAACAATTTCAAAAATTCTCGTGCTTGCCACCAACGGCAAGATTTTCACATTGGAAGCAGCGAAACTGCCCGGCGGACGCAGCCAGGGCGAGCCGATCCGGCTCATGGCCGACATCGATGAAGGTGCGGAGATCGCGCTGGTTTGCCAATACAAGGCTGGCGTCAAGGTGATTGTAGCCTCGACTGATGCGCGCGGGTTTGTTGTCTCGCAAGACGAACTCATCGCCAATACCCGCAAAGGAAAAGCACTGCTAAGCGTTGATGCACCAGCCGTGGCGGCCTTTCTGGCTCCCGTGAGCGGTGACCACGTTGCCGTAATTGGCGAAAATCGTAAATTGCTGGTCTATCCATTGGCTCAAATGCCGGAAATGGCGCGGGGCAAAGGTGTCCGCCTGCAGAAATATAAGGACGGAAGTCTTTCCGACATCAAAACATTCACGCTCGCCGATGGGTTAACCTGGCGCGATACGTCCGGACGGACGTGGACAGTGGCAGGCCAGGACCTTGCTGATTGGCTCGGGAATCGCGGAGAGGCCGGACGCCTGCCACCAAAAGGCTTCCCGAAAAACAATAGATTCGAATGAATTTTAAGCTTGGGATACCGCATCCAAGAGCCCAGCCACCCAAAATCAAGTGCGCGATCGCGGTGTAATTTCAGGCGAAAGCACAAGACTCGCCATTTATGAGAGCCGGACAAAAGCTGTTTTTCACGACATTTTGGCAGCGCAACGTGCAGCGGACGGGCGAGAAGCAGTTCATGCAAGCGTTCGGAAAGCAAAAGTTGCGTGCAAATATCCGTGACAGATGAACCTCGCGCATTTGAGAAAATTTGATCTGTATTCGGACAGAAAAATAGTCGCAACAAGCAAAACTCGTGCTCACGTTTGAGTATTAGAATAATTTAATATTATATATGTCTGTATAGTGCCGCTTGGATGCTGTTGTTGCTTGCTAGAGATTTTCAAATCCCAATATATAGCCTGAGTTTGATCAAATACAGAATGTCATAAATCTGTGACTTTAGTCGTAATTGCCACCGCAGCTGTGGTTTTAATGCAACAGGTCTCGACTAAGCCACATTCTACCCTCTTTTTGGACAAAACGCGATTGACGCGCAACCGCATGAAATTGCATATAGTCCTCATGGAAACGGTTCTGTCGTTGTCGGCATACGAAACATGTTCCTTAAAATAGATAGTGCGTCAGTCAATTTGGTTGTCGCGCTCCAAATCGTAAAAACCGCAAGGTTTTAAGAGGGGCTTAAATGAAGAATTTTATTTCTATTTTGACCGCATCGGCGGCAGGCTTCGTAGCCGTAAGTGCCGCGAGCGCTGCTGATTTGCCATCCAAAAAGGCGGCTCCGGCACAATACGTGAAAATTTGCGACACGTTCGGTGCAGGCTTTTTCTACATTCCAGGCACTGACACCTGCCTGAAAGTTGGCGGCCAAGTCCGTGCCGAATATACATACCGTGTTGGCGCCGCTACAAGCCAAAAAGATGGTGCAGGGGCCTTTACACAGAATTCAAGCGGCACGATTTATCCGCGTGACGAAACAGCCTTCCGCGGTCGTGCGTACATCACTCTCGATGCGCGCACAAAGACTTCTTATGGCGATCTGAAGACCTTCATACAGTTGCGCATGACGGACGAGACGACCAACGCTGGCCCGATCGGCGGCGGCAAAATTCGCGCTCAAAGCACCGCCTTCTTCCAAGGTTACGGTCCGGGCACTGCTGGTTATTTGACGTACGCTTACATTCAGTTCGCGGGCATCACCGCCGGTCGTACTCAGTCGATGTTCGATTTCTACACGAACAATTACGAAGTTCTTACAGCATCATTCGTATCTAATCAGCCAACGAACCTGCTTGCGTACACTGCAAAGTTCGGCTCCGGCTTCTCGGC
>JANXSV010000450.1 GCA_025356505.1 Methylovirgula sp. | reverse complement strand
CAACCTGGCAAGCAATATCCGACACGTCAAAATTTTCGATAGCCCGAACGCCACTTTGTCCTGCGAGTAAACGCGACCAAGTTGTTTCCACATTGCCGCCCAGCGGGCTAACCATACCCAGTCCCGTCACGACAACGCGCCGCAAACCCGAAATCTTGATATTCGACATGATCACCCTCAACCCTGCTTAACGTATCTGTGGTGGTTAAATCGCCAACCTATGCTAGCGCAGTCGCACACTGCACGAGTCGCACCTTTGCAGAGACCTGATGATATATTTCCGCGGAAAGCGCGAACAGGCGAAATTGCGATGAGAGCTTCCAGCATGAACAAGGGCCGGAACCAGCCGACCCTTGCAATGTTTCGAACAGGTTCGACGAGCGTTATGCTTTGGCGTTTTTAGTCAGAAATTTCACCGCGTCGCCAACGGTCTGGATTTGTTCAGCCGCATCGTCTGGGATTTCAACGCCGAACTCTTCTTCGAATGCCATTACCAATTCGACCGTATCCAGAGAGTCGGCACCCAAATCGTCGATAAAGTTTGCGCCCTCGACAACTTTGTCGCCTTCAACGCCCAAATGTTCAATTACGATCTTCTTTACCCGTTCGGCGACATCGCTCATCGTGCAAATCCTTGTTAATGGTTAAACTTTTATCCACTCGGACGATTCTTCAGCTGTGCAATCAACCCTCAAACTGAAACGCCGTCGAAGAGATGAAGTAGGCGCGAAGAACCCGTTTCAATCCTTGGCTTTTTTCATCAATCGACCGCGCTGGTAGCACACTTTTTTTTTTATTGCGAGAGCATAAAGCACTTCCTCAAATAACTGGGGCAGCCCTGCTGTTTCGTCATACTTCTGCTTCACATTCAAATAACCAATCTATGCGCAGATATGATCTCCGAAACGTTCACAAAATCATGAATGGTCGGCGCTTGTGTTTCTCATTGACTAAAGGCTTCCATTTTGCGCGCTGCGGGGTCAACCGGAAAAATCATCTTGCGATTGGACCCCGCGCAACTTTGTGCTTGGCACCTTAGGCTTGTTGAGCGGATCGAAGCACGACATAAGGGTCCTGTCGGCATTGTCTGGGGCAAGTCTCAGATACCCAGCCCCTCCAGCACAAACCTCATGTTTGAACTGGAACGCCTGTCGCACCTGATACCCTCTCTGGGAATGATTCAGCCGATAACCTCAACTGGAATGATAAGTCGGGTCACAGAGCTGCCCAAAGATTTTCTGCTGATAGATTTTTGCGGCGAGAGGCAAGCGTCCAAGAGTTTTAACGAAAATCCTTCAGTTTGGCGGATCACTTACAACGGCGCTTCGGGAGAAGGTGCGAAACTTAATGCACTGCTGGAAGGCCTCCCGCCACGCATCGATGTCGAGTGCGCTGGCTCAAGTCTCGCATCGGCGCAACCCGGCGTCGAAAATCTGGGCATCCTTCTCTCCGCAATGAATGATGTCGCGGCCCGCACAATCAGCCTAATTCTTGCCGCGCTAGCAGGAAACTTGAGCACTTGCACTGAGCTTCACATCCAAGAGCCAATGAAGAAAGCGCCAGTTCCTACACGAATACTATCCGTCATAATGCTCGGACTGGCGCGCGCAGTGGCAGTTAGGCTTCTGCATCTGTGCTTCAACACACCTCACTGGCGTGTCGGGTGGCGCATTGCAGCGGATTTCGATTTTATAGAAACCGGTCGCCACCCTACCAACGGTTGGAAAGTGATCCCGGACGATGGCAAACGCTTTTATGCTGATCCTTTTCCCGTCACCAGAGGTGGTGAGCGGCATGTTTTTGTCGAGGACTTCTCTCACCAAGAGGGCTTTGGCCAAATCTCGGTGTTCAAGTTCGAAAGTGACGGCACTGCAGGCCCGGCTCGCCCCGTTTTAAACATCGGGTCGCACCTTTCCTATCCTTTCGTTTTCGAGGCTGAAAACGAAATGTGGATGATTCCCGAAAGCTCGACCTCAAGAAACCTTACGCTGTATAGAGCAACGAACTATCCCGAAAAGTGGACGCAGGAGGCCACCCTACTCTCTGACGTTGAAATCTCGGACGCCACCGTTTTTCAACACAACGATCAGTGGTGGATGATGGCGACCGTTCGTGATGAAGGTGGCAGCTATTCAGATATGCTGAATATCTGGACCGCACCAAACTTTCGTGGCCCTTGGGTGCCGCTCGGGGCAAATCCTGTGTTGATCGATTCGGCCCATGCGCGCCCGGCAGGAGCAGTGTTTCGCCACAAAGGTAAACTGCTTCGCCCCGTACAAGACTGCAAACGCTATTATGGCAAAAGCGTCAATATGATGGAAATCACCCGCCTTGATAACGAGGGTTTCGATCAGAGAAAGATCGCAACTCTGGCCGCAGATCCTCTCTGGAGCGGTAGAAAGCTGCACATTTTCAACCGTGCCGGAGATCTGGAAGTCATCGATGGCTCGGCGTGGGGCCGAAAATTTTAGCGTTGCCAACCAGCCTTTAAACCAACCGGCCTTTCAAGCCGCCTTGCGCCTGACGCTGTCAGAGTTTGCTTCAAATAATATGTGGGGGCAGTTTTCGGAAACCAGCACTTGCTCAGTGTAAAGGTCAGTTTCGGAAACAGCATCTCTAGCAGGGAGCAAACATACTGTTATCAAGGAAGACAGAGTTTCGAAATCGTCGGATAAAACATCAATACCCTCAATAACCACGATCTCGTAGAAGTCCTGCAGGGTTAAAACAACCAGTTCAAGCCCAAAGCTGCTCCGATGGGATACGCCCGGCGGAATATAGTCAAATTTATCCGACACATCTCGCAAGATAGCGTCGTCCACGGCGATGTGACCATTAAGGACCTCACTCAAGCCAGGCTGATTTTTAGCTCCAGAGCGCTGTAAATCGATAAGACAGATTGAAGCTGTGTGATCTTGCGCTAGCAATTGCCCGACCAGCCCCCCTTGAACACCCGCGCTCATGTTTAAAATAACGTGATGGGCCTCTTTAGACCCTAAAACTTCGCTCAGCCTTGCTGCCTCGCCGTTTGCTGTATGAAACCGGGAAATAGAAGCAGTCAGTTTTTGCGTCCGTGCGGCCTCCGTGAACGCTAAGAAGTCCTGTAATTGTGCCTCCGATTCGGCCAAGGCAGACACTGAGCGCGGTTTGCTTAACGCGACGGGGCGAAGCAGAATCGACTTTGACCTACGGCCCGCCCTGCGCAAAACTGCCAAGCCCAGCCCCATGCCTGCACCATAAAGGGCGCTGTCTCGCGACTTAGCCACGCTCTGCCAAAAGAGGACGGGTGTTGGCAGTTCAGCCGGAACAACAATCCGATCCGGCTGCGCTACGATGGAAGCTGCATTCCCGTTTGCAACCCGCAGCAACTCATCGTTGAGCTTTTGTTGCAGCATGGTGAGCTGCTGCTCAAGGGAGGCAACATCATCAATCTGCGCAGTTTTTACACCACCTTCGATCCTCTGAACCTGCCTATGCAACGCCGATGCAGCAAGAACAACACCGTTTCGCACTTCGGCCTCGACACGTGCCAATTGCTCCCTGAGTTCAATCATCCGCGGATGTTGATCGAGTAAAGTCCGGGATTGTACCGCAATTTCTTCCTTTACCTTCAATCGCTCAAGCGCAAGAGCACGCAAGCTTTCGGAATCGAGTTGCTCGGCCGCATCAAAAATGCGTTTTTGTTTGAGGAGTTCTGCAATAGTTTCGTCGCGCTGACGCAGTTGATCGCTCTCTGGAAGTTCGACCAAGGTAGACGCTCGAGCAGTTTGCAATCGTCTTTGCAGAGTCTCAATCTTCTGCTGCAGTGGCTCCGTTTCACCGACCCTGTGTGCTTGCGGCGCGGTTTCAACATATTTTCTGGCAAGCGCGTTGGCTACGGAAACGGCAAGCTCTGGATCGGGCAGCGCCACAACAATACGAAGAACAAGAGTATGCGGCTCAATTCCAGTTTCGACGACCTGCGCCCAGCGCTCAGGAATATTCGAGGAACCGGCTTCCGATGCGCGGTCCGAAGCAGCCAATCCCCAGCGTGAGGCAAAAGCTTTCAACATCGATAGGGGAGAACTTTTCACATCCGCAGATGACATGAATAAATTTCTGCTAGCTTCCGGCAGATTGTCGGTAACCGCTTTTACCAAAGCGGGCGCGCGCAAACCTTCCAACTCGGCGTCCATAGAAAGCGCCGCCCGCTCGACAAGAACATGCGCCACTGCAGCAGAAGTTTGATTGTGCGAACTGAACCAGGCTGACACGAATAGCGCAGAACTGCTGAGCAAGATAACAAGCCCTAAATCAGCCATCACCCTAAAAGGCTCGTTTTTCATGTGCGCTGCTCTGGAAAGTCGAATCTTGCCCGCCATGCCTCATGGCTCCACCATTCAACTCAAACATGGTTACTGCCACGTTAAGATTGAGCCAAACGACTCCTGCGGCGTGCATTCGCCATCTCCCTGACACGGATTTTTAACCATAACCGTCTAAGGAAGAGATAGTACGAGTATTGCGGGTCTCATGATGAAATTCAAAAAAGGTATAATGGTTGGCTTTCTTGCGCTTTCGGCTTTTGCCGGGTGCGCGCAGCCGCAATATCTGACCTCACTCCCTCCTTCTCAGCTAAACCGGCCCTACACGCTAGCTGGCGGCGATAGGGTGCGCATAATTGTTTTTGGCCAGGATAGCCTTTCGAATTCATATTCAGTCGATGGCAGCGGCAATGTTTCAGTACCGCTCATCGGCGTGGTCAAGGCGCAAGGTCGCACAGCGCCCCAGCTGGCCGATGAAATCGCAGGCAGGCTACGTGGCGGTTTTCTGCGCGATCCGAAAGTATCAGCGGAAGTCGAGGCTTTCCGACCGTTTTTTATCCTCGGCGAAGTTGCAACAGCGGGACAATATCCCTTCGTCAATGGCATGACTGTGGAAACTGCTGTCGCAATCGCAGGAGGTTTTGGCCCTCGGGCATCACGAAATAGCGCGCAAATCACCCGCGTGATTGATGGACGCCTTGTAAAATCCCCGGTTGCTCTATTCCAGCCCATCCTGCCCGGGGACACTATTACCATCACCGAAAGATATTTTTGATATCGCAAAATTATTGCGACTCGAGTTAAACGTTCTTTCAACAAAAAAGCTCAAGATGTCTGAAAACAGGCTATGATCTGTTTGAGGTTCAATTTGAGCGTGTTCGATGAATTTCTTTACCCCTAATGACTTGAGGCAAGTCGGACAGAGCGACGATAACAAAACGGCCGGAGCTTCAACGCCCCTATCCGACCGCGCTGAAGCCATAGCAACGAGCCTACCGAAACGAACCCTGTCCCCCCTTATGATTTCGGGATTGCTGCGCGGCGCTGATTTCGGTGTTTTGTGTCTTTCGGGCACGCTCGCCTATCAGCTCTATCGCAATTCTATCAACGGTCCGGTTAGCATGTACGTCGCCGCTGTTTTGGGATTGGCGTCGCTGGGCCTCGTGATGTTTCAGGTGTTTTCTGTAAACAGAACCGCGGCCTTTCATATGCCACTGCTTCAGGGTTTCCGAATTGCCGGGGCATGGTCGCTGGTGTTCCTTATTGGCCTCGGCATGTTGATATTCCTGCGCTCGGGCGAAATGTTCTCTCGGGTATGGCTGGCAAGCACCTATTTCATCGGGCTGGTCGGGTTACTCCTTGAACGCGGCGCATTTTCGCTGGTCATCCGCCGTATGATGAAGACAGGTCGAGTAGAAAGGCGGGCTGTGGTGGTGGGCGGCGGCGTGGCAGGCGAGAGTTTGCTGCAAGCCCTAAGTGCCGGCA
>JANXSV010000438.1 GCA_025356505.1 Methylovirgula sp. | reverse complement strand
TCAACGGCGACGGCATGGCGCATCAACCGCGCGCTGGCTGCCAAAGATGCGGCGATCGTACCGCTGATTGCCGAGACAGGTGGCATCAATGCGATGATCGTCGATGCCACGGCGCTGCCGGAACAGGTTGCCGACGATGTTGTGATGTCGGCTTTCCGGTCAGCCGGTCAGCGTTGCTCGGCGTTACGCCTGTTGTGTCTGCAAGATGACGTCGCGGACAAAATGTTGAACATGATCGCGGGAGCTGCAAGCGAGCTTAAAATGGGCGATCCGCGCGACGTTTCCACCCAAATCGGGCCTGTCATCGATGCGGTGGCTCTGGAGCGGCTGCAAATTCACGTGCGCGAAATGCAAGCCGGAGTGCGTGAAATTAAAGTTGGCGGTGTTTTACCTGCAAGCGGTACGTTCATCGCCCCGCATATTTTTGAGTTGAACGCTGTAAGCGATTTGAAAGCGGAAGTTTTCGGGCCGGTTCTTCATGTGGTTCGCTACAAAGCGGGGCAACTTGATGCGGTTTGCGATGCCATTGAGGCGATGGGCTATGGGCTGACGCTCGGCATCCACTCGCGCATCGATTCAGCTGTGGCGCGCGTGTGCGAGAGATTGAGTGCGGGCAATATCTATGTGAACCGCAATATTATTGGTGCCGTTGTGGGAACACAGCCCTTCGGGGGTTCAGGACTATCCGGCACAGGCCCAAAGGCTGGCGGGCCGAATTATCTCAAGAGATTTTCTCAAGAGCAGATTGTTTCAATAAATGTTGCTGCGGCCGGGGGGAATGCGAGCTTGATGATTCTCGCTGACTGATGAGCGCCGGGGCCAACTTGGGCAGGCGAAAACGCGATTGCTTGCGCGCAAGGATGGGCCGGTAGAGTTGTTTTGTCGCCTCGACGAGGTGCACTCCGGCCATGGGCAAAGATAAGCGATGGCCAATCGCCTCGATCGTTTTTGCGCTTCTGAGCCAAATCTGACGGGTGCTGGGCGGTAGATACAGCGCCTCGCTCCAGTACAAGGGCGAAAACAAAGCATCGCGCATTAGGTCTCGGAGTTGGCCTTTTGAAAAGGGTTGGCCTTGTCCAAACGGCGTGTGCTCATAATGCGCCCACCAGCCGTGGCGCGACGGCGTGATCACGATGAGGCGGCCGCCGGGGGTTAAGACCCGCCAGATTTCGTCGAGCAGGTCGCGCTTGTGCTCGCAATTTTCGAGCGCGTGAACCAATAAAATGCGGTCGATAGAAGAGTCTGGCAGCGGCAAGGCATCGGTATCAATCAAAGCCGAAGCCGAAAGTCCGGTGCTGGGCCAATTCACGACGCCCATATTGGACGGCATGAACGACAATGTTCTCAGACCTTCGGATTTGAGCATGTTGAGGAAGGGCGACGCATAGCCGATACCAAGGACCGATTGGCCGACGCACGATGTCCAGCGCGCGCGAATGGCAGAGCACAGGATCGCACTGGCACTCTGACCCAGATTTGACGCGTAAAACGAACGCAGATCGACGATATCAAATGCCATGATGCTTTATCACCCGCCGGGGCGATCAGGTCAATTTCGCCGTGTCAGGCTTCAGTTTCGACCACGCCGACGAAAGGCAATTGGCGATAGGAATGTGCCACATCCATTCCATATCCGACGACAAACAGATCCGGGCACTGAAATCCGGTAAAGTCGGCGTTGATTTGCACAGCCCGGTGGCCGGGCTTTTCCAAAAGCACGCAGAGCTTGACGGATTTTGCGCCGCGCGCCGCAAACAGATCTTTGGCGTAGGCCAAGGTGCGCCCGGACTCGAGGATATCATCGACGAGGAGTACATCCCGGCCTTTTACGGGCGAATCAATATCCTTGAGCACACTCACTTTGCCCGAAGACACCATGCCTTCCTTATAGGATGAGATGTGAATAAATTCGGCCTGCGGCTCCATTCCGGCAGTGTGCAGGGCCCGCAACAGGTCCGCCGCAAACATGAATGAGCCTTTCAACACCGCAACAACAAGCAGATCTTCCGGATTTGACTTTATAATTTCTTGCGCCAGCTCGGTTACGCGCTTTTCGATAGTCTGCGCATCGATAAGCACACGCACATGTCTTTTACGGGTCATGTTAATCCAGTCCTGCTTCAACTCACTTATCGTTGTCTGCTTCGGCGAAATTAACAAGTGCAGTTTTGGCGCTGGATGGCGGACTGGCCAGGCGCGTGCGAAACATTAGACTGGCTCCACCATCGAGCCGCGAGACGCCCGGCTGGGCAGACCAGCTGTAGATCTCGCGTCCGTCTTCGCCGCGCAGCGAGATCAGCAACGGTGAAACATGATTGCCGGTTTTGAGCGCATTTTTGATAATGCCCTCCACCGCCAGAACCTGCTGGCCATTTTCTTCAAAGAGGCGGGCTTTTACATCTTTGATGTCCAGCCCGCGCAGATTTACCGGCATTGAAATGGCCTTGAACACGGCAGCAGTTTGCGGAACGTTGCGCACCAACGGTCTGCGTTCGCCAATGGCGGCGATGAGAGCAATCGCTGTAACAAGGCATATGGCTGCGGGCCAAAACGGGCTTCCGGGCTGGCGAATTTTCGCTGTTGGCTGAGGTTTGAAGGGTTGCAAAACAAATCTTTGTCGCCCTGGCCGCATGACATGGCGCGAAATGGCCTCTACGGTGATGTCACTGCGTGGACGATCATCGTTGGCCGCAACACCTATAAGCGCATGCCGAATTTTTGGAGAAATGCCGGCTTCATGGCTTGCGGCAGTGTCTTCGGATTTGAGCTGGTGAAAAGAGTGGGACATCATGCATCACATAAAGTTGGGTGTTGCGGCTTTTATCGCGCGAAACTTGTCTCTATAGGGCTGTTAGGATGGTTAAGGACGGGTTAACCTTAATCATGATGCTGTTTAAAATCTGGCCGGATTGATGGATGTGGTGCGATTTGAGAATGTTGGGTTGCGCTACGGGTTCGGGCCGGAGATTCTGCGCGACTTAAGCTTCAACATTGCGCCGCAGAGTTTCCAGTTTCTCACCGGGCCCTCCGGCGCTGGGAAAACTACGCTCATGCGCTTGATGCTTCAGGCTTTGCAGCCGACCCGAGGGCTTATCACAGTTTTTGGCCGCAACGCCGCCACCTTGACGAAAGACGAAATTACTGCGATGCGCCGCCGGATTGGGGTGGTGTTTCAAGATTTCAGGTTACTGGAACATCTGACGACTTACGAAAATGTCGCGCTGCCGCTGCGTGTGCTCGGTAAGAACGAATTTAGCTATAGATCGGAAGTTGTTGAGCTCTTGCGCTGGGTCGGGCTTGGCGAGCGGATGCACGTTCTGCCGCCCGTACTTTCGGGGGGCGAAAAACAGCGCGCGGCAATTGCCCGTGCGGTAATTGCCAGTCCGGAACTGCTCCTGGCGGATGAGCCGACAGGTAATGTCGATCCCTCCCTAGGGCGGCGGCTGATGCGCCTGTTTGTGGAACTGCAAAAGTCCGGCACCGCGGTTGTCATTGCCACCCATGATCTGGCGTTGATGGATATGTTTGATGATGCCCGCAGGCTGGTTCTGGGTGATGGGCGTATGCATATCTATGATTGAGGATTTTTTGACCATTTCATCAAGGAAGCGACAGGCGCGATGACAGATGCGAGTGTTCCGCATGAGGAGATTGTTGTGCAGGCACCTGCGGGTGCAATGTCGCTGGTGCCAGCCGACTCCATTGCAGGGCGCGCGCTGGTTACGGTGATTGCCATAATGACATTTCTGGCAGCCTTGACTGCGGGGGGCGCTCTTTTAGTGACGCAGGCTTCGCGCGAATGGCGCGCTTCCGTATCGCAGGAAATCACGGTTCAGGTGCGCCAGGTGGCAGGCAATGATGTTGATGCCGCTGCCCAGAAGGCCGGGGAGATTACGCGGCTCCAACCGGGCATTGGCGATGTTAAAGTCTATTCCAAAGCCGAGTCGCAGAAACTGCTGGAGCCTTGGCTCGGATCCGGCCTTGACCTGTCCGAACTGCCGGTGCCCCGGTTGATCGTGATAAAATTGACCAACAACAGCGCGAAGCCAGATTTGACGATGTTGCGGCAGGCTTTGGCGAGGGATGTTCCAGGCTCAAGCCTCGATGATCACAGCCTGTGGCTGGACAGGCTCGCGATCATGGCAAATTCGATTGTGTTCATTGCACTGATGATTTTTGTACTCGTGGTGATTGCAATGATTATGGCGGTGGCTTTTGCGACGCGCGGTGCCATGGCCGGAAATCGTGAGATTGTCAGCGTGCTGCATCTTGTGGGGGCAGCGGACGGGTTTATTGCCCAGCAGTTTCAACGGCATTTTCTGCGCTTGGGCTTACGCGGCGGCCTTATCGGGGCTGTGGCAGCAGCGGTGGCTTTCGTGTTTGCCGGATGGTTGGCCGGTGCATTTTCCTCTGTCCCGGGAGGCGAGCAGGTGGAAGCGCTGTTCGGGACTTTTTCGCTCGGCATCAGCGGCTATCTTATCCTTTTAACGATAGGTTTGGCGATGGCATTGGTGACCGGGGTCATGTCGCGCGTGATTGTATTCCGTCACTTGCGGGGGCTGGAATGACATTCACATGCTGAAACGCTTTTCCATGATTGAGGCTTAAAAGGTGGGTTTTTACGCACGCCGCTTTGTATTATTGGCTCTGCTGGCCGGAGCGGTGGTCTTCGGCGGTGGTTTCGTGGGGTTTGTGCGATCAGCCAAAAAATTTGAAACGGTCGAATTTTCTCGCAGTGATATTGATGGAGCCGTGGTGCTCACCGGCGGTCAGGACCGGATAGCCGAAGGCGTGGATGTGTTGGCCTCCGGGCGCGTCAAGCGCCTATTGATTTCCGGGGTCAATCCCGATGTTGCTCTCAGCGACCTTTCGCGAGACATTCCCAAATTCAGAGAGTTCGCGCAGTGCTGCATCGACCTTGGCTATTCCGCGCAAAACACAATCGGCAATGCGGAGGAGGCAAGAGCTTGGGCGCGGCAGCTTAATTTTCAATCTCTGGTCATTGTCACGTCGTCCTATCACATGCCCCGGGCGCTGGCGGAAATGCAGCATGCTCTGCCGGGTACCGAAATAATACCCCATGTTGTGGTGCGCGACGGGCCGCGCGGCGATGCAGTGCGCCTTGGCGTTGATGATTTGCGGCTTTACTTTACCGAATATGTGAAGTTCTTAGCGGCGCAAGCGCGGTTTTTGGTAAGCCCGGCTGTGCCAAAATCTTCGAACGGAGCGAGTAAGGCTGCGTTTCGTGAGACAGGTGTTTTCGTGACACAGGTGTTTTCGTGAGGTTGTGATGCTCTATGTGCGATCGTTTGTATTTAACGTCCTGTTTTATATCAATTTATTTATTATCATGATCACGGGACTGCCTTTTCTATTTGGCAATCGCAGAAACGGGTTGGAATCCGGGCGGATCTGGGGACGGACTTCGCTCTGGCTTTTGAAAAAAGTGTGCGGCGTGTCAATTGAATATCGCGGACTGGAAAACGTGCCTGACGGCGCATGCATCGTGGCGTCCAAACATCAATCAATTTTAGAGACCTTCGCGATCATACCGCATATGTCTGATTTCACTTTTGTAGTGAAGGACCAGCTGAAATATGTGCCGATTTTCGGCCTCTACATGGTTTATTCGGAACAAATCGCCATTAACCGCAAGGCAGGTGCATCGGCCATGACCCAAGTGGTACAAGGCACGCGCAAAGCCTTTAGCCAAGGGCGGAAGCTGATGATATTTCCTGAAGGAACACGCAAGGCTGTAGGGGCTCCGCCGGACTATAAATTCGGCGTGGCTCAAGTCTACGGAGCCAGCGACGTGTGCTGCGTGCCAGTAGCGTTGAACGCTGGATTGTTCTGGCCACGTCGATCTTTTCTGCGGCGTCCGGGCAAACTGGTTATCGAGTTCCTGCCTGCCATTGAGCCGGGCCTTGATAAAAAGGAATTCCTCAAGCTGCTTGAAGATAAAATTGAGACAGCCACCAATAAATTGGTGGACGAGGCCGTCACTGCCGATCCAGCCTTGGCAGTTTCTGTCCTTGGTTGGGAAAAATAACGACAGATTCGCTAAAATATTTCAACAGCTCTTGACTTTGTTCTTAAATGTTCGAATAATGTTCTCATATATTTAGAACAAAAGAGATCAAATATGGAATATGGTCACTCCGCCGACGGTCATTTTCGTTTCAGCCAACTGCAGGCAAACATGCCTGCGTGTGTCGGGGTCCGTTTGGGATCTCTGGCGGGCAATGGTCTATCGGGCAAATTTCACGCCTGGATGGGCCGCAGCGGCGCGCGTTATATTTGTTCGGTTTTTTCGAGCGAAGATATAGTGGGCATGGATGTGGCGAGGTCCTATAGCGGGGCTGTGGTTCTGGCTGTGCGCTGCGGCCTGAGTGGTGAAAAGACCCTCATTGGCGGGGGTGAAACCGGCGAATTGCCGGAACTTTTTTGGAACGGTCCGGCGGCGTCACACCTTGGCGCACAGGGTGCCGACGAGTTCCATATCCATTTGATTGCGGAAACGCTCGAGGCGCGTCAGGTCGCGCTGCGCGATTTGTTATGCGTTGCCATTCATTAAGCAGCAGTGGTGTTTTGCAGCTCTTGCGCGAGCCATTCCAGCCCGTGATCTTTTATCTTCAGATCCCGCAAGTGATCTGCCGTGGCGAGGACATAGTCTCGATTTAGGCCGGATTGTCCTCTGCCCTGGCGGATCAATTCAAGCTGACGCGGCAAGGACAGGCGGCCCGCATACTGGGCGTGAAGTTTGTCGACAACATATGTTACGGCATGAGTTCGTCGGCCAGAGTCGAAGCGCACTTCGAGATGGGCTTCGTGGTAAACATTGGTCACCAGCTCGCGTGCGCGCAGATAATTGAGCGTTTCCTCGCGGTGGCGTGCCTCGACTTGAAAGGCCACACCCTTACAGGAACCGCCGCGGTCAAGCCCAAGGACGAGGCCTGGTGCATCCCTTGTGCCCCTATGAACGTGGGAATAGACGCAGAGAGTGCGGTGATAGCCGAACACGCGCGCTGGCAGCCGCTCTATGAAGGGAAAGCCGGGGTTCCAAATCAACGAACCATAGCCAAAAACCCAGAGCGCCGGAGCTTCCACCGCCATGTCTTGTTTGATAGGTTGTTGTGTAATTTAAAGATCCCCTTTGTTGATTTTAAAAAATTGTCGCAGATATGATGTCAGTGTCCGAGCGTATTGAAATTGGTGGCCACGTGGCGCGAACAGACACGAGAATTTGCCGCCCGCGTTCCGGGGACATATAATTCAGGAGCGCCTGTCGTGGATAGCATAAAACGTATCTGGGCGGTGCTGGCTTTTGTGGTGATTCTGGCCGGGCTTGCGTTAGGCTGGTATGGCGCGCAGCAAAAAGTGACGGCGTTCCTTGATAAGTTGATGGATCGCGAACGGGCAGCCGGGCACCAATTGGCGTGCAGCTCCCAGCAAAAAGGTGGCTTCCCATTTGGAATTTCGCGCAGTTGCAGCGGACTTCAATTCAGCGATGCAAATTCAAAAGCGACACTGGCCGATTTGACTGCGAGCTGGTCGGTGCTCTCTCCAAATGCAGTCAGCGTCAGTCTCGCCAGTCCTTCACGCTTTGAAGCGGGCCCGTTCGAGATCATCAGCAGTTGGGACAGTTCTGTCACGCGCTACGGCGGCATCCTCAACAACCGCTCATGGACAGATGTTGCAGTTCGCCATGGTGATTTATCGGTCAAGTCCTCGTCTGGGCTCGGGCATTTCACATTTGAGCGTTTTGACGCCTCTGCAACGCCGGGTGTCTTGAAGCCGCAAGACAATATTCTGCCGTTTAGCGTTAAACTGGACAGGTTTCGGTCAGATGCGCTGGCTGCGTCGTTCTTTGGATCGGAGGCTCTGGATATCAAAATTGAGGGCGTGGTCGATCATCTGGACGTGCCGCCGCTGTCCGATGCCGCATCGGCCGCGGAAAAATGGCGTCTGGCGGAGGGCAGGCTGCGGCTCAGCGCGATCGAGCTTCACAGCGGTGATCTTAAAGTCACCGCGCAGGCAAACGCAGGGCTGGACCCGCAGCACCGCGCTTTTGCTCGGCTTGATGCGCAAATAAGCGGATTGGTGCCGTGGCTGGAGAAGCACGGCCTTTCCCCCAAATCAAACTTTATGAGCGCAGCCTTCGTCCAGATGATGCAGGTCGAACAGGTTCCGGGAGTCGGCGAGGTCCATAAAGTGACACTGGTGATCGAAAACGGTCGGGCGAAGTTGGGTGCTTTTCCTTTGCCGTTTGCGCTCGCGCCGTTGTACTAGCCGCTAACTTATTTCTGCGGCTCACTTTCAGACCGGCGGCCAAAGTCCGGCGCGGCAGTTTCTTGGCCCTCGGCGATGATGTTTCGGCGAATGTCCCGCGTTCGCGTGAATAAATCGAACAAGCCGTCGCCATCACCATAGCGGATCATGCGTTGCAGCGCTGTCAGATCTTCGGTGAAGCGTCCCAACATTTCCAGAACAGCCTCTTTATTATTCAAAAATACGTCCCGCCACATGGTCGGGTCGGACGCTGCTATGCGTGTAAAGTCCCGAAAGCCACCGGCAGAAAATTTGATGACCTCTGATTGGGTCACAGCCTCCATATGCGCTGCCGTCCCGACAATATTATAGGCGATCAGATGCGGGATATGGCTGGTGATTGCCAAAACCTGATCATGGTGGTGCGGGGACATCAGCTCAACATTTGACCCGCATGCCTGCCAGAACTCAGCAACTTTGGCGATGGCCGCTTCGCTGGAGTCCGGCAAAGGGGTGACGATGCACCAGCGCTTGTTGAACAGCGTGGCAAAGCCGGCATCCGGCCCTGAATATTCCGTGCCCGCAACCGGGTGTGCGGGAATAAAGTGAACGCCCTGCGGCAGATGCGGCGATATGGCAGCCACCACGGACGCCTTAACCGAGCCAACATCTGAGATGATCGCGCCCGTTTTGAGGTGAGGCGCCATTTGCTCGGCAATTTCCGCGTTGGCGCCCACGGGTGCACACAGAATGATCAAATCAGCCTCGCGCACGGCCTGCGCCAAGTCTTCAGCGATGGAAGTTGCGAATTTGAGTTCGCGCGACCGGGCGCGCACCTCCGGCGAACGATCGAAACCGATGACAGTTGTGCCCAAGTTCTGCTGCATGGCGGCACGCGCCAGCGATGACCCGATGAGTCCAAGGCCGATGATGGTTATCTGATCAAAAAGCGGGCTCTGCAGCTTTGGACCCAAACTGTCGCTCATCATCAGGCCTTCATAAATTGCGTCAACACGGCAACCACTTTTTCGTTGGCTTCTGCGCTGCCCACCGTGATGCGTAGACACTCAGGCAGCCCGTAAGCTGCCACCGAGCGCACTATCAAACCATGTTCCGAGAGGTAGCTGTCGGCCTTGGCGGCGGTGTGGGGTCCGGTTTGAGGAAAATGGACAAGCACAAAATTCGCCACGCTCGGCGTAACTTTGAGGCCAAGCTCCGCAATCCGATCAGTCAACCAGGGCAGCCAGTGATCATTGTGGCTCAAGGCCTCGGCAATGTGGGCCTGATCTTGCAATGCGGCAACGCCCGCGCGTGAGGCCGGAGTATTAACGTTGAAAGGTCCGCGAATTCGGTTGAGCGCGTCACAGATATGCGGCGGCGCATAGCACCAACCAAGGCGAACTGCTGCCAACCCGTAAATTTTTGAGAAAGTTCGCGTCATGACAACATTTTGCGCCGACGCGACGAGTTCAATCCCGCTCGAATAATCATTCTTGCGGGCATATTCCGCATAAGCTGCATCTAAAACCAAAATGACGTGCGATGGCAGGCCCGCGTGTAGCCGCCTTACTTCTTCCACTGGAATGTAAGTGCCAGTCGGGTTGTTGGGATTAGCCAAAAATACGATTTTGGTGCGAGGACTGACCTTCGCCAAAATGGCGTCAACGCTCGCTGTCAGGCCAACTTCCTTGGCAACAACCGGGTGTCCGCCAGCCGCTAGAATGGCAATTTTATAAACCAGAAAGCCATGCTCGGTAAAAATGCCTTCATCGCCGGGGCCGACATAAGCATTGGTTATCATTGTAAGAATTTCATCCGATCCGCCGCCGCAGACAATCTGTGCGGGATCGATACCGTGAAGCGTTCCAATTGCAGTGCGTAGCGCCAAGGCGGAGCCGTCCGGATAGAGCTCCAGATGTTCCGCAGCTTTTTGATAGGCGGTGATGGCATGGGGGGACGCGCCAAGCGGGGTCTCGTTTGACGAAAGCTTGAATACCTTTGTTCCGGATTTCGCAGCACTTTTTCCCGGCACATAGGCCTGAATATCCATAATGCCGCTGCGGGGAACTGGCCGGTTTGATGTCAAATTCGTCATAGATCGTGCTCGTGCAAAAAGGGCTTGTTGAAGAAGGTTTTGTGGAAGAGGGGTTTGGCTTTAGGAATTAGGCTGTATTGCATAACGCGCCGCGTGGCTGCCGACCTCGGTGACTTCGCTTGCGCCAACCGGCAGTTTTGCCAGCTCGGCGGTTAGGCGGTTGATGCCTACCGTGCCCGGGAGGCATATGAGCAGGCTCAGCCCCGATGGGGTAGCCGCGTTGCCGAGCATCTCGCCGCTCATCGCCTCAAGTGACATATGAATAGCATCATACCATCGCTCTATGGCGACACTGTAAAGAACCGTATCGCGGGCTGCGGCTTCGTTTAGGGGCTTGCTGAGCAGAAAAACCGGCATGCCGGCGGGGTGTCCCGGCCTTTCCACAAAGGGAAGCCGTGCGATGATTTTCGGGGCTTCTGCGCGCGCAAGCAAGGCCCACCACGGCCAACCGGCGCTTTTATTTTCGACGCCAATCATTCCAAGGTCACTCGCGGCGGCGGCAACACTTTCAATGACACCGGCCGCATCGGGATGCGGCATGTAGGGCACGGTGAAACCAAAGTGAAACCGCACAGAATCGCGCATGGCCGCATCACCAGCCGAGGCATCAGCGTGGACGCTG
>JANXSV010000395.1 GCA_025356505.1 Methylovirgula sp. | reverse complement strand
GATCCGCGTATTGGTTTCGTGTTTCAGGCTGACGCGCTGTTTCCTTGGCGCAATGTGCTGGACAATGTTGCGGCGGGGCCGCTTTTCCGGGGTGAGCAGCGGGCTTCAGCCTATGCGCGCGCCAGAGATTGGATTGGCCGGGTGGGGCTGGCCAAATTTGAAATGCATTATCCGCATCAGCTTTCAGGCGGCATGCGTAAACGGGTTGCCTTGGCGCAGACCTTTATCAACCGCCCGCAGATTTTGCTGATGGATGAGCCATTTTCCGCGCTCGATGTTCAGACGCGGGTTTTGATGCATGAGGAGTTGCTGCGGCTGTGGTCCGAAGCCAAGGCCTCGGTGGTGTTTGTCACGCATGATCTGGAAGAGGCGATCGGCCTCGCCGACAAGGTTTATGTTCTGACGTCGCGCCCCGCCACCATCAAGGCGATTCACGAGATCGATATTCCGCGCCCCCGCGTGATTTCCGAAATCCGCTACGAGAAGCGATTCATCGATCTTTCCCGGACCATCTGGGAAGATTTGAAGCAGGAAGTTCAGGCTGGGTATTCGACGATCGAGGCACATTAAATGAGCGGAATTACTATTCAGAATGGCTCCATCATCTATGCACCCGGCACTTCGGATGCGGAGATCGAGGCAGCAGCCCGCGCCGCGACCCGGGCGCGGACCGCCAAGGTGATTTTCTGGCGGCTTGTCGTCCTTGTCGTGGCGCTGGGGTCCTGGGAGATCAGCGCAAGGATGGAGTGGATTGACGCGTTTTTTTACTCCTATCCGACTGAAATCTTCAAACGTCTGTGGGAATTTATTATTGAGGGCACAGATGAGGGCTCTATCTGGCTGCATCTTTACTACACGCTGAGCGCGGCGCTCATCGGCTTTTTCCTTGGTTCCTTCATCGGTATCATTTGCGGCGTCGCTTTGGGCCGCAATAGATTTTTGTCTGATATTTTCTCAGTCTATATCAAGGTGTTAAACGCCATTCCGCGTGTGGTACTGGCGCCAATCTTCATTCTTGTGCTCGGCTTCGGGCTGGCATCCAAGGTGGCGGTATCGTTTATCATGGTGTTTTTCATTGTTTTCGCCAATGCCTTTCAAGGTGTGCGTGAAGCGGATAGAGCCATGATTGCCAATGCGCAGATTTTGGGCGCTTCGGATTGGCAGGTGACGCGGCAGGTTATCATCCCGTCGGCGATGAGCTGGATTTTTGCATCGCTGCATTTGAGCTTCAGCTTCGCGGTGGTCGGTGCCATCGTCGGCGAGTTCATCGGCGCGAATAAGGGTATCGGCCATGTCATCCAGCTGGCGCGTGGCCTGCATGATACGGCGCTGATGTTCGCTTCGATCATCGTGATTTTGGTGGTGGTGTTGCTGGCGGAATTTCTGATGACTTTGGTCGAGAAGCGCCTGGCAAAGTGGCGGCCTCCGGCTGCTGGCGAGGGACACGGCTAAGCGGTTGCAAGCTTTCTCGGGAGTGCAAGTCGCTTTGAAGGTGCATGCCTTCGTGAAAGCGTACTCCGTCATGAAATCGTAGGCCTTCGTCAAAGCTTGGGGTCGTCTACGCGAGAGGTAATCTCACAACAGCTTCAAGGCCCCGGCCACTGTCCGGAGTGATAAGCGAAATCGCGCCGTCATGCGTGGCGATGATTTCTTTGACGATGGCGAGGCCGAGGCCGGAGCCGTCGGTATGGGTGCCTGCGACGCGATAAAACCGCTCGAAAACCTTGTCTCTATCGGTTTCGGCTATACCGGGGCCACTGTCCTGAACGCTGAATTCCGCGACATTATTGCTTTTGGCCACTTTGACGGTCACCACGCCGTTTCGAGGCGTATATCGCAGGGCGTTATCGATCAAGTTCGCCATAAGTTCGCGCAGTAGTGTGGGATTTCCGTGCACTTTGAGTTCAGGGCATTGAAGCTCGAGGCCAAAATCGATGCCCCGATCAAGCGCAACGGTGGCGAAATCCTGCATGAGAATGTGAATGATGGCCACGAGGTTCGTATCGAGCCGCGCGCCATAATTGGTGCCAGGTTCGGCGCGCGCCAGCACGAGCAACTGGTTCGTGAGGCGTGTGAGATGATCCACCGAAGCGCTGAGCCCGGCC
>JANXSV010000387.1 GCA_025356505.1 Methylovirgula sp. | reverse complement strand
CTGGCCAAAAGTATTGGAAACTTCCCATAGCAGGGCCGCTAGCTTGCCTGCCTTGTCGTGACAAAAATAAACGCTGAGCGGATTGAAAGCGTAACCCAATATTCGGGGCATGGTGAGCAAATATATCGCCCCTGGCTCCTGCATCACTCCCGCCTCTTTCAGGCAAGCTGCAATTCGCGGCTGCAAAGCCGCGTCAGTTCGGTCAGCGAAGTCCCGCTGAAACAGGCTGAAAAGGTTGAAACGGTTCAGCGAAAACCAGCGCAATTTGCTTGCGACAGCCTCCATTTTGGCTATGTCGAGCCAAAGCCAAAAACAGCCATATTCGAAGGCATGCTGCTTGGGGCGCAACCGTTTATGCATCACTTTGCCAAGATAAAGTGCGGCGTCCCTTGTAGCAGCTTCGCTCATGCCAGCGGCCCCTTGGTCAGGTAAATCCGGCCTGACTCGTGCTTGACACTCCACGGCCGTTTGCCGCCGCCAAGAGCCTCCGCAACGGCAAGGCCGGATTGCAAACCATCCTCATGGAAACCAGCGCCGAAATATGCGCCGCAGAACCAAGTGTTGCGCACGCCCTGCAGATCCCACAACTGCTTTTGCGCGGTGAGCGTAGCCGCGTTAAACGCTGGATGTTCATACATCTGCGTCCGGATAACCTTATCCGCTGCAATCTCCACATTCGGATTGAGCGTCACAAACACATCCGTTCCGGCAATATGCTGCAGACGGTTCATCCAATAGGTTACGGCCAGCCGCCGCGCATCGTCAGTCTTGCGCGACAGATAATTCCAGCTCGACCAGGCCGCTTTTCGCTTTGGCATGGCTGCCGCATCCGTGTGCAGCACTGCTGTGTTGGGTACATATTTGAAAGCCCCCAGCACAGAGTGCTCGCCGGCATCGGTATCGCTCAACATCGCCAGCGCTTGATCGGCATGACAGGCCAGAACCACATGGTCAAACTTTGCTTCGCCCAAACCATCACGCACAAAAATGCCGCCGTTCGCGCGCCGTATTGCCTCAACCGGCCTGCCAAGCAGAATTTTACCGCGAAAGGCACTGGAAAGTTTAGCCACATAGGCCTTACTGCCCCCTGCAACTGTGCGCCAGATGGGGCGCTGGGTGAGGTTTAGCAGCCCGTGATTATGATTGAATCTAATAAAAGATTCGGCCGGATAGTGCCCCACTTCTGCTGCTGGAGTGGACCAAATCGCTGCTGCCATCGGGTAGAGATAATCTTGCTTGAAGGCTTCGCCGTAGTTGTTGCTGGCCAAATAATCGTCGAGGGTGCCGAGATCAGTGCGCCCTAGCGCATTAGGCGCTTCGCGGAAAAACCTCACGATGTCTTTCAACATCGACCAGAACCGCGGCTTGAAGATATTCGAGGGCTGAGCCACAAGACCCAGCAGATTTCCGCCTGAATATTCGAGTCGGCCATCATCCATTGAAACCGCAAACGACATCTCGCTGGCCAGCGTTTCAACCTGCAAGTGCGCAAACATTGCCGTCAGATTTGGGTAAGTATTTTCGTTGTAAACGATAAAGCCGGTATCCACCGGCGTCCCGTTCCAATCAACCGTATTGGAGTGACCGCCAAGACGATCGGCACTTTCATAAAGCGTCACGTCGTGGTTTTGCGAGAGCAGCCAGGCTGCGCTTAAACCTGATATACCGCTACCAACGACCGCGATAGCCAACTTATCTAAACTAGACTGCACCGACATAAATTCATCAACCTTCAAAACGCTCACATCATATACGCGTCAATAACGCGAACGATGCAGGTTATGCACTACGCACGAATGTTGATATCAAATAAAAAGTACAAGTGGCGGCAAAAGCGGAAAGCACGGCGCCCCACCCCATATCGACAAGACTCAAGCTCGTGGACCAATTTTTCAAAATTGCCTGATTTGTGAGATCGTATGTTCCGTAGGAGAACAAACCAAGCAAGGCTCCGTAAAGCGCGGCAGTTTCCCATTTGCTATCTGCAAGCGCCGGCGTAACCGCGAAGATTACAAGGCCCAACGAATAAAGCAGATAGAAGAAAATTGCCGGAGCCGGGCGGAACGCCTCGGCAACCATGTCGCCCATGACCGGACGATAAAAGGCATCGCCCATCCGGCTCAGCCAAACGAA
>JANXSV010000370.1 GCA_025356505.1 Methylovirgula sp. | reverse complement strand
GCTTAGAACGCGCTTTCTCACCGCGCATACAGAGTTTCGATCCTCTTGGAAGCGCCAAAACGCCTGATAAATTAAAATTTTACGATGAAATTAGCCATCGATGTTTGCGTAATTTTTTGCATGCTTCCGGATCAATATTTGACATATACGGCGCTAACGAACGCCGAGCAAAAAGCTAAAATATGCTCTTTCAATAAAATATGATCTTTCAAGGAGCGAGCGGCGATCTGCGCAACTCGTAACGCGTCGGCTTTAGTATTCCGGCGAAAGGCGACCCGGCGGCTCTCTTGATCTTCGGAAGAGACATAAAAAAGCGCAAGCCCCGTCGCGTCCACGAGATTGTAATATCCAGATCCAAGCCGTATTTTCAGAGGCTGAGTGAGCATGTTCATTTTTGCTTTTTCCTTCATCCGCAGTATGAACACATTTGCTCAGCATCAAAGATGCTGCATAGTTTGCAAGTTGTGTTTGCAGCCTAGTAAATTTTCTCACAGATTAAATTTTCAACCGATGCTTTGTCGGTCGAATTTATCGCGCCCGCTCTCGTATGAAACTAAGACTAAGCTTTTGAGGACAATGCATATTTCCGGCAATGTTCGAGATAGCTTTTTTCGTGAACGCCTAAAAGTTCAACAACGCTTGTCCAAAGCCATGAGGGGGCATCAAGTAACTTGCTGCGGTTCTTCGCAACATCGCGCAACCACTTTTCTGCGGTGCCTGTATCCATCTGCCGAGCATGGGCTTTACCCACAACAGATGCGAGGAAATAGCCAGTCTGCATTGTTTCTGCTTGATTCAACGTCTCAATTTCAATTTTTAAGTCCTGCGGCAGCAGCTCGCGGATAAAAACTGATTTGTTCCCCATGTGGGCAGCTCGCATTCTGTCACCCAGAGCTGGGGAAAGGTGGCGAGCTCCTTCTACGACTCTCTCGGCATTGTCCGTCGGCATTTTAGTTTTCGGGGAGATGATCGCTGAACTTGATATAGCTTCTTTGACATCCATGAGGCAGTATTCAAGGTCTTCACCGTCTGTGGATACACTGAGAAGGACGGCATACCGCAGTTTGCCAAGCGAGCTGCAGCCCTTCATCCAATAGGCCGCGTCTATAAACTCGACCTTTGCATCATCTGGCCGCGAGTGAATCATGGTTGCCAACCGGTGAACATGTGGCTTGTCGAATATAGACTCTAATTCCTGACGCTCTTGAGCCGTTATGCCCCAAAACGTCTCGCTTAAAGGAATTGTTGGTCTACTATTTTCCAGTCTCTCTTTTGCCAAATGCTTCCAGGACCTTTTTGAAGCTTTCTTCATAGCGAAATTTACGACATCAGGAATCTCAGAGTTCTTACTAAGTGAATCATCTTTAGTGGAAAAAGCGCTTTCATATCCGAGCATAATTTGTTCCAGCATTCGAGCCGTTGTAACTCCTGGCAGATCGGCACCTCGAATGGCAGACGCCAAGGACAGTGCTAGACGTATTAAATCATGGGCTGGGTTGCCAATGACAGTCTGATCTAAATCGCGAATCTGAATCGATATTTTCCCGTCTGTGCCGCCTACCGGTCCCAGATTGCCATTATGGCAATCGCCACAAATCCAAACCGGCGGTCCGGAGGGAAGGTGGCTGATATGATTTGCCCCGAGCCACTCGTAAAACTGGAGAGTATTTCCTCTTACATAAGCGTGAGGTGATGAGGCCATCTTTGCATTTTGCCGAGCTTGAAGTACTGAAGCGCGCTCGGCTGGTTCTACGTCTTCACGCTTGCTGATCTTTTTGTTCATAATGAGCCTCGCGGTCTTAATGCAATAGATTGCTGTTAGAATGTCGTACCGGGGCCTAGTTTAATCACAGGTACAAGAAGAGCAAATAGAGCAGCGACATCCAGGCCAGACAACACGCCCGCTCAGAGCAAGAAAATTGAGCCCTGTTCGGTGAGTGCGGGGCCGAAAGGTAGAAAAGTGACGGTTTTGCGATCTTCCTTACACGCACTCGAAAGCACTCGGTCTTTCGCCAATTTACCCTGATTAAGCGGAATGCCGTTTGGGGCGCCGCCTTTGCTAAGCTCGAGGATTATGAGGCAAAATTTTTTCCAGTGGATTTCGTCAGACCAATAAAATCAGTGATGACCAAGCCGCAGGTCTAACCTACCTTTTGCGCTACCAAACCGTTGTTTGATTCAAAATAATTGCGCTGTCATTGCGATTCTGATACTTTAACTCCAGAGCAAATTTCAGAATTTTCAAGTCACGGTATCGAAATACGCTGAGCGCGATGGTGCTCAGAGTACAGGCGAAGCGCGCCCTTTGCACACTTAAGCAAGCACCCGCGCGATGGCCAAAACAGCTAAGGACCGGCGCAGCCGATCTTTCAACCTTCCAACAATGACAACAGGTGTGGAGAGGAATTGCCGGGCTTAATTATGCGGGGTGGCCACCCTGAAATCTCACAACAATTAAAAAATCAAAGGGAAACGTCCATGAATATCTCACGTATTATTTTCTTGAGTGCGGCCATTCTCGCGGCCTCAAGCGCCACCTCGAGGGCGGAAAATAGCGCAGACGCGCTCCAGGTTCCTGCCAAGAGTCTCCCGGTGCCGACCGAAGATATCAGCCCGGAAATGCAGGCTTTCATCAAAGCCCCGCTAAACCCGGACTGGAACAAGCTCTGGAAAACAGCAGATGAAGCTCGGGCTTATGCCAATGTTCAGGCCGCCGGTGTGATGAAGGGCATTCAAGGCTTGAAAGATCGAATGGGCGTCACGGTTGAGGCGCAGACAATGGATGGTGTCAAAGTTTATGTCATCACTCCGAGCACCATTGCGCCGGAAAACAAGGATAAAGTTATTATTCACACGCACGGCGGCTGCTACGTGCTGTTCCCCGGTGAAGCAGGCACAACTGAAGCGCTCATGATGGCTGGCCTTGGTCATTACAAAGTGATTTCAGTTGATTACCGGATGCCACCGGAAGCCTATTTCCCGGCGGCGCTGGATGACGCTGTGACTGTTTATAAATCGGTAATCAAAACTACACCTCCGAAAAATGTCGGCTTTGTCGGCACCTCGGCCGGTGGTGCGTTGACCATGGAAATGGTGCTGCGCGCGCGCGAGCAGGGCCTGCCTATGCCAGGCGCGATCGCCCCAGGCACCCCGATGTCCGATGTGACCAAACATGGTGACGCCTTTTACACCAATGAAATGGTCGATAATATTCTGGTATCGCGGGACGGTTTCTGCGATGCGTCGGTCAATATCTATGCCAAAGGGCATGATCTAGCCGACCCGCTGCTATCCCCGGTCAATGGCGATATGCATGGCTTTCCGCCAGCGATCCTGACAACAGGTACACGCGATTTGCTTTTGAGCAACACCGTTAGAGCCCAGCGCAAACTACGCCGCGCCGGAGTTGATGCGGAACTTGTGGTTTTCGAAGGCCAATCGCATGCGCAATATCAGTTTGATGACCGGGTGCCGGAAACCAAAGAAGCGTTTGGTGAGATCGCAGCGTTTTTTGGCAAGCATCTCGGACATTGATCAAACTTTGAAGGCCGGTGGAGGAGCAAAAAGAGCGCCTCCGGCCTTTTCTTAAAATTGGGCGAGCCTGTGGGTTATGAGCCCAGCGCGCGCCCGTAAACGAAAAACGCCCGCTTGGCTTCGGCCATGCGGGCGATATTGATCGGTTCGAGCTACTGCGAGTACAATCGCACCATGGCGCCGTCAGTCGAAACGAAAATTTCTGGAACGGCCCCACACCACCGGAGTCATTCAGCATGGCTTGCCACTCGCATTGTGCGGCAGCTCCGCGTTGCTTGAATCTGGGGCTTAACGTGAGATTCCGCTCCGGATTGAAGTGATGCTGGATTGAACCCCGCTCTCGTTGTCGACAA
>JANXSV010000330.1 GCA_025356505.1 Methylovirgula sp. | reverse complement strand
AACGCAAAAAGCCGAAGACAAACTCGTGGCGCTATCTGCGCGCCATCTGGCTGAAATTGGCCGTAACGCACCTCACCTCATCGAGGTTTTAGGCCACCTTTCAGCGCAGAGCCGCAAAGGCGTCTCCAAGGACTGATCTTGAAGGGCTGAACGACAAAGACTGATTTCGAAAAACGCAGTCGGGGAGCAATCCGGCTGCGTTTCTGATGAGAGCAGCGACGCGTTAGTAGCGTGTCGCGCCAGGGCCCGGAATTGCTCCAGGGGGGCATTTGCCAAGAATGATCATCCCCAGAACCTCATCCTGAGTCACATCGGAGGTTTTCGCCGTGCCGACAACCTGGCCGTTTTTCATGACCGAGACCCTGTCGGCCAGATCAAACACATCGTGGATGTCGTGGCTTATGAGGAATATGCCAATGCCATCGGCTTTCAGTTGTTTGATCAGTTCGCCAACCTGCGCAGTTTCTTGCGGGCCTAGTGCCGCAGTGGGCTCGTCCATGATCAGGATGCGCGCATTAAAATAGATCGCGCGCGCAATAGCCACCGATTGACGCTGGCCGCCCGAGAGAGATTTTACCGGATCCTTGAAGCGGACAAAGCGCGGGTTTAGCCGCCCCATGACCTTTCGGGCTTCGCTTTCCATGGCGGAATCATCGAGCGTTCCCCATTTGGTCAGAAGCTCTCGCCCCAGAAACAGGTTGGACGCTGCGTCAACATTATCCGCCAGAGCCAATGTCTGATAAATGGTTTCGATCCCGTAGCCTTTTGCATCACGCGGATTGTTGATGACAGCGTCCTTGCCATCAACCTTGATGGTACCGCCGTCACGCCTGTACGCACCGGACAGGATTTTGATTAGGGTGGATTTGCCGGCACCATTGTGCCCGAGCAGACCAACCACTTCGCCCGAATAGAGCGAGACAGACGCGTGATCAACGGCCTTGATGCCGCCGAAGGCTATTGAAATATCGTTGAGTTCAACGAGAGGGGTTGCACTGGATGTGGTCATGTCTGCGCCCTCCCCTAAACCGCTTTTTTACGATAGATTGTGTCAATAAAGACGGCGACCACCAGAACTCCGCCGACCACCATCTGTTGAATGGCAGCATCGAAGCCGATAAGAACCATGCCGGACTGCAGGCTTTGCATGACCAATGCCCCGAGCATTGCCCCGTATATGGTGCCCGCGCCGCCAGCGAGTGAAACGCCGCCGATCACCGCCGCAGCAATGACGGACAATTCGTCCGACGTGCCTAAAGCGTTGGTGGCAGACTGCAATCGGGCAGAAGCGATACAGGCCGAGATGCCGCAAAGTGCGCCCATCAGGCCAAACACCATCATGGTGATTTTGCGGGTGTTTAGACCTGCAAGTTCCGCAGCCTCTGGATTTCCGCCCGTCGCATAAATGTAGCGGCCAAAACGGGTGCGCGTTGCCATGAAAGTCATGGCAATGCCGACAAACACTGCGATGAGCACGGGGATCGCATATCCGGTCGAAATTTGCATGCCTTCAGGCGGCAAAGTCATGTTATTGGCTGCCGCATATTGCTTAACGACGCCGGGCGCCCAGTAATAGACATTTACGGTCCATGTCGTGAGCAATACGACGCCACAGCCGACGCCGCCGATGAGCAATTGAGCCCAGCGCGGACGCAATGGAAATCCAAAATCGATGCGGCGCTTGCTATCCATGATCAGCCCAAGCACGATGAGGCCACATCCTGCCGCAGCCAGCACCCAGCTGAAAAAATTGCCAATGGAGCCGTGCGGCCCTCCGCCAAGAAGGATAAAGGTAGAATCAAGCGGAGCAACAGTTGCGCCGCTTGCCAGCAAATAGGCCGCACCGCGCCAGAACATGAGGCCACCAAGCGTGACGATGAATGCGGGGATTTCTAGGTAAGCAATCAAATATCCGTGAAAAAGTCCGACGAGACCGCCCAACGCGATGCCAACGCTCAGCGCGATGACCCAGGTCATCGGATGGCCGATGCCGAGGTATCCGGGCAGAATGCGCGCCTGTAAGACGCCTATGAAAACAGCTACAAAGCCAAGGATGGAGCCGACCGAGAGGTCAATGTGCCTCATGACGATAATCAACACCATGCCACAGGTCATGACGGCGATCGACGAGGACTGAACCATCAAATTCCACAAGTTACCCGGCGAAATAAAGGCGCGAGAATCGCCAAACAAGCCTGTGTCATTGTAGGCAACGCCGTAAAACTGAAACCCGATCCAGATCAGCAACAGCGCTCCGACCATGCCGAGCATGCGGCTGTCGATTTCGGTGGCGCGGAGGAATTTTTTGATTGGAGATTCGGTTGCCCCTGATGGTGCAGATGTGGTCATTGTGCGCTCCCTGCTGGCACTTATGATCGAAACGAACCGACAGCCTGATCAACTTCGTGATCTTAAAGTATGTCCGGTTTGGCAAGCGTCGCTACGAGGCGACAGGCTTCAATTTTAAAACTCCCGCCTCAATGGAGCGAGGCGGGAGCAGGATTTAGTAGGGTTCGAGAATTAAACCCGAAGTGTATTACTTACAGACCGGAACCGAGCCGGCTTTTACGCCCGCGCAAACTTCTTCAGTCTTGACCCAGCCCTTGGAAATGATGATGTCCAGGTTAGCCTTGGTGACCGACAACGGGTTAAGCAGAATACCACTGACGGTGATCTTCTTGGCACCGCCCGCAAATGGCTTAACGCCAGCGATTTCGGACATTTTCTTGCCCGAGGCCAATGCAACAGCAGCTTCACCGGCAGTCTTGCCGAGGTCACGGCTGTCTTTCCAGATCGAAACAGTCTGAGTGCCCAGAGCGATACGGTTGATTGCGGCGTGATCGCCGTCCTGGCCCGAAACCGGAACCGTGCCAGCAAGACCCTGTGCGGTCAAAGCTGCAACAGCGCCGCCTGCCATGCCGTCGTTTTCAGACACAACCGCGTCAACCTTGTTGGCTGCCTTGGTCAAGATCTGCTCCATGTTTTTCTGGGCGTTGTCTGGCTTCCAGCCGTCGGTGAATGTTTCACCAGCGTTCTTGATTTTGCCTGCGTCCATTGCGGGCTTCAAGACTTCGGTGATGCCGGAGAACAGGAAGGTTGCGTTTGGATCGCCCTTGTCACCCTTGATGAAGGCATAGTTGCCTTCTGGCTTTGCCTTCAGGATTTCGCGAGCCATCATGCGGCCAACTTCAACGTTGTCGAAGGTGATGTAGAGAGCAGCAGGATCTTCAATCAGGCGATCATAGGCGATGACAGGAATGCCAGCGTCTGCAGCCTTTTTGACGGCTGGTGCAATCGCATCGGCATCCATGGCAAGCAGGATGATGACATTTGCGCCCTTTGAGATCAGGCTTTCAACGTCGGTGAGTTGCTTTGCAGCAGAGGCCTGCGCATCAGCCGAAATGTACTTCGCGCCAGCCTTGTCGAGTGCGCCCTTGATAGCAGCTTCGTCAGTCTTCCAGCGCTCTTCCTGGAAGTTTGACCAAGAAACGCCGACGACGACATCTTTTGCCATTGCGAAAGTTGAGAAGGCCGAAGATGCCAGCAATGCGGTGCCGAGCACCAGTGATTT
>JANXSV010000327.1 GCA_025356505.1 Methylovirgula sp. | reverse complement strand
GAGCAAGGTGATAAAATCCGCCTCGCTGACGCTGTCATGGTCCTCCCACTGTGACGTCGCGCGGGTGACGATTCGCCTGACAAAATGCAGCCGCGCAATATGGGCAAAATGGACCTTTGCCGCATCAATGAGCGTGTCCTTGCCAGCGCCGCTCGGGCCGACGACAAGCACCAGAGGCCCCGGGGCATTTTGTGTCGGCTCAGGCAACACGTTTCCCCATCGTCCAAACATTACGCACCACCGGATGTGCATCGCTGGTGAAAATACGTACGAGATCGGCGCGCTTTCCAACCGCGATCTCACCGCGATCTTGAAGATTAACCGCCTCGGCGGGTGTTTTGGAAACCATGCGGATTGCGGCGGGAAGCGAAACGGCGGGCGCCAGCGCGGGGAGCATCCATGCCGCCATAAGCAAGCTGGTGGGCACATAATCGGACGACAGCACATCAAGTGTGCCCGCGTGGGCAAGGTCAATCGCCGAGACATTGCCCGAATGCGAGCCGCCTCGCACCATATTTGGAGCGCCCATCATCACCCTGATCCCAGCGGAGTGGGACGCGGCGGCTGCCTCTATCGTCGTGGGAAATTCGGCGATGGCGGCACCATCCAAAATCGATTCCTGAACATGTTCCAGAGTGGTATCATCATGGCTGGCGATCGAGATATTGTGTCCTCGCGCAATGTTTACGAGTTTCTGGTGATGCTCATCGGCAAATTTAGCGGCGTAGTCCAGGCGCTGCACAATAAACGACTGCAACTCGTCTTCGCTCATCCCGCTCTTGCCGCGGTAATATTCGAGCCATTTGTCCATGTTGCGGAACTGCCGTTGCCCGGGTGTGTGATCGTTGAGGGACATCAGCTGGATGCTGCGGCCCGAAAGATAGCTCTCAATTTTTTCAATCACGTCGGGTGAACAAATTTCGCAGCGCAGATGCGTAAAATGTTCACTGCGCAGCAGTCCCTGCGCCTGCGCGGCGGAAATGGCATCGGCGAGTTGCTCGGCATGAGCGCTGAAACCGTCTTTGCGGCTGTCTTGTCCGACGCGCAACGAGTCAAAAACGGTGGTTATGCCTGATGCGGCAATCTGGGCGTCATAGGCCAAAACAGCCGATTTGGGGTGCCAGTACACGCCGGGTCGCGGCGCAAAGTGAGCTTCCAGATGATCGGTGTGGAGTTCAACAAGGCCGGGGATGAGCGTATCACCGGCCATATCCCAGCCGCTTTTGGGCGGGGCGCCCTCGCCAACCGCAATGATGCGGCCTTCGCTGATTTCGACCCAGCCCTGTTCAAGGATCGTGTTCGCAAGCACGATACGGGCGTTGCTCAGAATAAATTCGCTCGGTTCAGTCAAAACAAATCCTCTTTGAAGTCCATGTGGCAAATCTTTAGGCGGCACTTTTAAAGCGGGTGACATCGATGACGCGATCCGCAACCCGGTCGCGGACATCTTCATCATGGAAAATGCCAAGAATGGCCGTGCCCGCACGCTTTTTGCGGTCGATGAGCTCTACCACCGCCGCGCGATTGGCGGCATCAAGCGAGGCCGTTGGTTCATCAAGCAACAGCAGCGGGTGATCGGCGACAAAGCCGCGCGCGATATTGACACGCTGTTGCTCACCGCCTGAAAACGTCGCGGGGGGAAGCGCCCACAGACGTTCTGGAATGTTCAAGGTGCGCAGCAAGCCGACGGCGCGCGTCTCCGCTTCACTCGCCCCAACGCCGAAGCTTCGCGCTGCGCCCGCCACAACTTCGAGCGCGCTCACACGGGGAATGACCCGTAAAAACTGGCTGACATAAGCCATCTTGCGCTGTCTTAATGAAAGGATCTTGCGCGGTGTTGCCTTGGCAATATCCACCGGAGTGTTGTTGTCTTGAAGGGTGATTTCCCCATCATCGCAACGGTAGTTTCCATAGATCATTTTGAGCAGCGAGGACTTGCCCGCGCCCGAGGCGCCGCCCAGAACCACACATTCCCCGGGGCGAACGGTCATGGAAACGCCGCTCACCACCGACAATTGCAGGCCGCCCTGCAAATGCATGGTGAAGTTTTTGCTGACATTTTTTAGTTCGAGCATCAGCTAAACCTGCAAAACGGAGGAAACGAGCAATTGTGTATACGGCTCTCTTGGATCGTCGAGCACCTGATCTGTGAGGCCGGTTTCGATAACCTCTCCGCGCCGCATTACCATGATACGGTGAGACAGCAAGCGTGCCACGGCCAGATCATGGGTGACGATGACCATAGACAAGCCTAAATCGGCCACCAGCGCGCGCAGCACATCAAGCAGGCGCGCTTGCACGGAAACGTCCAGGCCGCCGGTTGGTTCGTCCATAAACATCAACCGTGGCTGCGTCACCAGATTGCGGGCAATCTGAAGCCGCTGACGCATCCCGCCCGAAAAGCTGTGCGGCGCATCGTCGATACGGTCGGCGTCAATCTCTACGCGGCTGAGCCAGTCAAGAGCTGTGTCCCGAATGTTGCCATAGTGGCGTTCACCAATGGCCATCAACCGCTCGCCGACATTGGCGCCCGCTGACACGCCCATGCGAAGGCCGCGGGCCGGATCCTGATGCACAAAGCCCCAGTCCGTGCGCAGCAACAGCCGCTGTTGCGCCGCCGAAAGCCCGAAAACGCTGCGCGCGATGCCGTCGCGCATCAGATAGGTGACGGTTCCCGAACTTGGCTGGCTATGGGCTGCCAGCATCGACAGCAGAGTTGATTTTCCGGAGCCGGATTCCCCGACTACGGCCAAAACCTCCCCCGCAAACAAATCAAAACTGACGTCTTTGCACCCCAGGCGCGCGCCGTAGAATTTGGTTAGACCTGATACGCTCAATAGCGGCGCTTCATTGTGATATTGATCGGGCTGTCTCATACTTCTTGGTCCGGAGCAAAGTCGGGCATATGGCCCAGCTGCGTGCCGCGATGGCCTTGTGCGCGGCGCGTTTCGCAATAGTCCGTATCGGAACAGACGAACATCCGGCCGCC
>JANXSV010000068.1 GCA_025356505.1 Methylovirgula sp. | reverse complement strand
GCGATATAGCCGGGTTCGAGGTCAAACCAGAGGCCGTTGGGTTGCTGGCCGCTGTTGCCCTCGTTTGAGTGATGGTCAAAAATCACCTTCAGACCGATTTTTCCTGCAAAACCGACGACTTTTTTGAAAGTCTCCAAGGTGGTGAGGCCCCGCAACTCGCTATTGCGGCCGGCATTGAAATCTATGGCCAACTCGCCCTTGGGCCCGTTGCGGGCAACGGCGTAGAGCGCGGCATCCGTCCAAGGAATGCGCACCGTGTTGAAGCCGTCCGCCTTGATCGACTGCAAGATCGTATCATATCCCGCCTGCCATAGGCCCTGTAACACGCAGCCGGGGCGTCCATCCGTTCCAGCCCAAGCCACGGCTGCAATCCGAACCGGCCTGCCATCCTCGTCAACAATCCGGCTGCCCGAGGTATGGAGATAGCCGCGCGGGAGCAAAAGCCCGCCGCGCCCCGACGCTTGCAACTGCTCGCCCGCATCAATCGGGGTGGTCGACCCCGCAAAGCTGAGCAGAACGAAACAGAAAATCTCGCGAAGGCGCATGGGCTTGGCAGTTTGAACGCGGCGCAGCCTATTCCGCCCGCTGGCAAATCCTCGCAGAGCCCGCATCAGAGGTTTATTCCGCAGCTTTGACCGCGGAAGGGTTATTGGGATGGCTCGTCCAGTTGGCATAGCCACGATCGTTCTCCAAGCCTGTGCGCGGGTCAATACCGCTGGTCTGTTGAACCAGCGTGATGCAATTTTCCACCGGACAAACATTGACGCATAAGTTGCAGCCCACGCATTCCGCATCGATCACTTCAAACTTGCGTGCGCCGTCCACCAGATTGGTGATGGCCTGATGTGACGTATCTTCGCACACGATGTGGCAACGACCGCATTTGATGCACAGGTCCTGATCGATACGCGCCTTCACGACATAGTTCAGGTTGAGATATTGCCAATCTGTGGCATTGCCAACCGCGCGGCCGCGAAAACCCTCCAGTGTCTGATAGCCTTTTGCATCCATCCAGTCTGACAGGCCGGACTTCATCTCTTCAACAATGCGAAACCCGTAAGTCATTGCTGCCGTGCAGACCTGCACAGTTCCAGCCGACATGGCCATGAACTCCGCCGCGTCGCGCCATGTGGTAATGCCGCCGATGGCTGAAATAGGCAGGCCTTTTGTTTCCGTATCACGCGCGATTTCGGTGACCATGTTGAGCGCGATCGGCTTGACGGCAGGGCCGCAATAACCGCCATGGCTGCCCTTGCCATCCACATGCGGAGAGGGGGCCATCATGTCGAGGTCAACGGACATGATGGAATTGATCGTGTTGATCAGGCTGACCGCGTCCGCTCCGCCGCGTTTGGCCGCGCGCGCCGCATGACGAATATCGGTGATGTTGGGCGTCAGCTTGACGATTACCGGCAGGCGCGAATTCTGCTTGCACCAGCGCGCGACCATTTCGATATATTCCGGAACCTGCCCCACAGCAGCGCCCATTCCGCGCTCGGACATCCCATGCGGACAGCCAAAATTCAGCTCGATCCCATCGCATTCTGTATCTTCGACGGACTTGAGGATCTTTTTCCACGCGTCCTCTTCGCAGGGCACCATGAGCGAAACTACCATGGCGCGGTCGGGCCACGCCCGTTTCACCTGTTTGATCTCGCGAAGATTGATGTCGAGCGGCCTGTCCGTAATGAGCTCGATATTGTTCAGGCCGATAAGGCGGCGATCACCGGAATGGATCGCGCCGTAACGAGGCCCCGATACATTGACCACGGGCAGCCCTTCCTCGCCCAATGTTTTCCACACGACACCGCCCCAACCTGCCTTAAAGGCCCGCGTGACGTTGACCTCGCGGTCGGTTGGCGGCGCTGACGCCAGCCAGAACGGGTTTGGCGATTTGATGCCGAGAAAATTGGAGCGAAGATCTGCCATGGTTTTCCCCCTAAGCCCGCAGCGCGCGGTCAATGGCGAGCGCGGCTTGCTTGCCATCCTCCACCGCCGAAACTGTCAAATCCTCGCCGGTGGCAGTGCAATCTCCACCCGCCCAGACGCCGTGCAACGAGGTGGCGCGCGCGCTATCGACTACAATTTTGCCGTCCCGTACCGTCATGGCTTCGTTGAAATCGTCGGAAACCAAAATCTGGCCGATAGCCGTAAGCACCATATCAGAGGCAAATTTCGTGATTTGACCGGTGCCGGTCAGCTTGCCATCGATCATCGCTGTGCTTTCAAACGAAATTGCCGAAACCGCTCCAGTGTTGCCGTGTAGCCGCACAGGCTTGAGCCAATGGCGAATGATGACACCATTAATTTTGGCAAGCTCTTGTTCATAGGCGCTGGCCTTCATGTCTGCCGGGCCACGCCGGTAAGCAATGGTGACGCTCAAAGCTCCAAGCCGCTTGGCCTGCACTGCGGCATCGACGGCGGTCATCCCGCCGCCCACCACAACAACATGGCTGCCAACAGGAACAGTGGCCAGATTTTGTGCTTGTCTTAGATCGGCAATGAAATCGATCGCCTCCCGCACTCCGGCAAGCTTGCCTTCGCCGCTCAGGCCAAGCGTGTTAACTGATGCCAGCCCGATACCCAGAAAAACCGCGTCAAAATCGCGGCGCAGCGTATCGAGATGAATGCCCTTACCAAGCTTTTTATTGAGCGTTGGCGTAATCCCGCCGATTCCCAAGACAAAATCCACCTCTTTCTGGGCAAAATTATCCGGTGCCTTATAGGCGGCAATGCCATATTCATTGAGTCCGCCAAGCTTTTCGCGCGCATCGAACAGGGCAACGTCATGCCCCAGTTGTGAGAGCCTATGTGCTGCTGAAAGACCAGCCGGACCAGCGCCGACCACAGCTACCTTTTTGCCGGATGCCGCGGCGCGTTTAAAGGGATGGGTCTTATGGGCTTGCGCTTGGGCCATCATAGCGTCAACGGCGTGGCGCTGGAGCAGGCCGATTTTTACCGGCTTGCCTTCTGCCGCCTCACGGACACAGGCCTCTTCGCACAAAGTTTCAGTGGGACAAACGCGGGCGCACATGCCGCCCATGATATTGGCGTCGAGGATGGTATGCGCCGAGCCTAGATCATTATTGGTGGAAATCTGCCGGATGAACAATGGAATATCGATTGAGGTAGGGCAGGCCTTTTGGCACGGCGCGTCAAAACAGAAATAGCACCTGTCTGCTTCAACGAAGGCCTCATGTTTGCTGAGGGCAGGGTGTATGTCGGCAAAGCCTGCGGCGTAATCCTGCGCCGACAATCGCCCTGCTATGATGCCGCCTGCCGAGTTTGTGCCAGATTGCGGCGGAGAAACAGACCCTGCCTGGCGGGAACTTGTTGATGTAACGGTGCTCAGGCTCATGTCATTCCCTCAATCTTGAACTTGACCGATCGGTCAAATTCCGCATGAGAACAGGCTTTTGTCAAGCACGTGTTTTAGCCATTCCCAAGTCCTGAATGTGCAATTTTCATGCGAGTATATTAGAACGAAACTGATAATATGCTTCCATTGGAATTTTCGTTCTGTATCGTCACTAAGCGGATGCTGCAGCTCCGGACGGCAGAGTGTTCAACAAAGGGTTGGTATATGTCAGATCAAGACGCGCGGGAGCAAGGGTCGCCGTTAGCGCCTGAGGCTGTGCCGCGGGACTTTGACGGACTAAAAATCCTGCTTATGGCTGAGCAGGATCGGCTTCCGAAACGTTTGCGGCAAGCTGCCGCTTTTGCTTTGGATCACCCTGACGAGATGGCATTTGGCTCCGCAGCGAGCATCGCCGAGCGCGCCGACGTGCAGCCTTCAACACTGGTGCGGCTTGCGCAAACCATTGGTTACTCGGGCTTTTCAGACTTGCAGAATGTGTTTCGCTCGCGCCTGCGGGACAGATGGCCCGATTATGCCGACCGTGTTCAAGCGATCAACACCGCAGTCGCTCAAGCTGATCACCCAATGAATCTGCTGAATGGTTTTGTCGATTCGGCCCGGATATCGCTTACTCGCCTCAAAGACACGATACCGGAAGACACACTTGCCGAAGCAGTCAAAATTTTGGCGCAGGCCGACACCATTTATTTATTGGGTCAGCGCCGCGCTTTTCCGGTGACCGCCTATCTCGCCTACGCCTTTGGCAAACTCGATGTGCGTGTCGTGTTGGTGGATAATCTCGCCAGTCTGGGCCCGGAGCAAACGCGCTTCGCCAGCCCGAAAGACGTATTATTGGCGATTAGTTTCAAGCCTTATACTTCGATCACTATCGAACTGGCTCAGGAGCTTGCCGCGCGTAGTATTCCTGTCATTGCCATCACGGACAGCGCCTTTTCGCCGCTCACATCTGCCGCTCATCTTTGGTTTGAAGTTTTGGAGTCGGATTTCGGTGCCTTCCGCTCGATAGCCGCGACCTTCTCCCTGGCGATGACGCTTGCTGTGGCTGTGGCGGAACGTCGAAGCCATAAGCAGAAGCCAGCGCAGTAGCCGATCAGCGAGCGAGCCGGGTGCGGAAGCCAAACAAAAGCGTGCAAATCGCCACCAGTACATACATCGTGCCGCTCCAGCCATAGAGCGCACCGGGGCCAAACACACCGCTGAGTGCGCTGGCCACAAGCGGCCCGATCATCGCGCCGCCGCAGTACAATAGCAAAATAGCCGCGCCCGCCATCACCGATTGGTTTGCGCCGCACATATCCACCGCATGAGCCGTGACCACATAATATGTTGGCATCATCAGGCCTGCCGTGACGAAAAATCCGGCATAAAGCCATACTGGCGGCAGACCAGCGCCCGCGCCTGCCAGAATGAAGTTACCCGCAGCCGCCGCAAGCCCAAGGCCGACAATCACCTTTCGCCTGTCAACATGGTCACTCAAGCGGCCAAAAGGCACCTGAGCCAGAGCTGAACCAACAGTAACAGCGGTTACCAAATTGCCGATCTGCATGGCGTTGAGATGGATTTGCGCGCCATAGACCGGATTGAGCGACCAGAATGCGCCATTGGACAAACCGATAAACCCCGCGCCGAAAAACGCCACCGGCGCTGTCCTGAAAAACCAGAACAAGTCCAGTTTGGCCCGGGCAGGGCGGGGCGGTTCGGCAATCCGGTTGAGCAGCAGCGGCAATGTTGAGGCCGCCATCAACCCGCCCGAAATGACAAACAGCCAAGGGCTCGTCGGAACGCTTTGTGCAAAGATCTGGCTGCCGGTTGTCCATGCGCCATATTGGATCGTGCTGCCGACTGAGAGTAAAAAGGCTCTGGCAGTGCCTGCGACCGTGGCGTTTTGCCAAGCCTCAAGTGCAATATACAGCGCTGAGAGTGATAGGCCGATGATTGAGCGGCAAATGAACCAGTTCAGTGGCGAAATGTTCCACGGGAGGTAAAACGCCGCAGCACTGCCCATCGCTGCAAAGGCGACGAAGGCCCACCGCGAGCCCACCGCGCGAATCACCACCGGCACGAGGAACGCACCTGCCAGCATTCCCCCGAAATAGCCGGTGCCAAACCACGCTATCACACCCTCGCTCATGCCCTCCAAATGGCCGCGATAGGGCAAAAGTACTGCGACAATGCCGTTTCCGGACACCAGCAAAAACGCCGCGAGCAATATGGGCGCATAATACACCAAACCCGGCTTGCCAGCGGCAGGGCCGCTATTGGACGCGCCTGGCGCAGCCTCGGCGGGTAAAGACGTTGGTTCGAAACTCATGCCGTATATTGCGGCAAATAGTCTGGTTGGAAAGAGAGGAAAGCTTTACTCTGTGTCAAACAAAGCTGCCAGTATTGGGCGTGGCTTTCAAGGAAACCGGCGCGCGCTCGCAGCATCCACAAATTCGATGCTTTGGCCGAAAAACAGTTGATGAAAGGCGGCGGCGGGAAGGCTAGGGTTTGGCTTGTCGTAAAGGATGCATCCGTGACCGAAAACATTACCCGCCAGATTGTTTCAGAAACCCGCTCCGGCCGTAGGGGCCGGGCCGAGCGGGCGGCGGCAGCGGATGCTGCAAGTCATCTGGCCGGAGCAAAACCGCAGCCAACGCGCCCGTTTTTGCCAACGCCTGCAGTCTCCGAAGATGAACTCGAGGCCATCCATGAGGCTTCTTTGACCATTTTGCAGGAAATCGGCATGGATTTTCTCCATGACGAAGCCAAGGCGATTCTGAAGGCGGCGGGCGCGGATGTTGACCCTAATTCGGATCGGGTTCGTTTCGAAAAGGCTTTAATTGAAAGCAAGATCGGCCTGGCTCCGCGTGAATTCACCCTTCACGCCCGAAATCCCGCCCGCAATGTGCAGATAGGCGGCAATAAGGTGGCCTTTTGCTCGGTTGGCTCCGCCCCGAACTCCGCCGATCGCGACGGAGGGCGGCGTCCTGGAAATTTTCACGACTATAAAAATTTTATGCGGCTCGGCCAGAGCCTCGATGCGGTGCACGTCTGGGGCGGATATCCCGTCGAGCCGGTGGATGTCCACGCCTCTATCAGGCATTTGGACGCGCTGGGTGCCATGTTGACGCTCAGCGACAAGCCGATACATGCCTATTCCCTTGGCAAACAGCGCAACCTCGACGCGCTGGAAATGGTACGGCTGGCGCGCGGCATTGATGGAGAAACGCTGGATCGCGAGCCCAGCGTTTTCACCATCATCAACTCATCTTCACCGCTGAAGCTGGACACGCCCATGCTGGAGGGCATCATACAAATGGCGCGGCGTAATCAGCCTGTGGTGTTGACGCCTTTCACGCTGGCGGGTGCCATGGCTCCGGTAACGGTGGTTGGAGCGGTGGCCCAGCAAAATGCTGAAGCGCTTGCCGGGCTGGTGTTCCATCAGAGCGTCAATGCCGGATCGACGTTTGTCTACGGCGGCTTTACGTCCAATGTCGATATGAAAACCGGTGCTCCGGCTTTTGGCACCCCCGAATATATGAAATCGGCGCTTCTGGGCGGCCAACTCGCGCGCCGTTATAAGTTACCCTACCGCTCCAGCAATACTTGCGCCGCCAACACGTTGGATGCGCAAGCCGCATATGAGAGTGTATTTTCGCTGTGGGGTGCCATCATGGGCGGAGTTAACCTGCTCATGCACGGCGCGGGCTGGATGGAAGGCGGGCTGCACGCCTCATTTGAAAAAATGATCCTTGATGCTGATCTGCTCGGCATGGTCACCGAGTTTCTCAATCCGCTTCAGGTCAATGAGGGCACATTGGCTCTGGACGCCATCCGCGAAGTTGGACCCGGCGGGCATTATTTTGGCGCGGCGCACACCAAAGCGCGGTATCGCAACGCTTTTTTTGCGCCGATGGTGTCGGATTGGCGCAATTATGAAACGTGGGAGGAGGGCGGCAGCCCCACCGCATACGACCGGACCAACGCGATCTACAAAGACAAACTGGCAAATTACCATCAGCCGGAAATGGAGCAGTCAGCCTATGAGGCGCTGGCCGAATTTATCGCCAAACGCAAAGAGCAGGGCGGGGTCGAGACCGATTTTTAAAGGCGCCTGACGGATGAACTTTACCGCTGCGCCAGATCTCAGGATTTGAACTCGCAGCGACGCCAAGGCTCCGGAGCGCCAAGCTGGCCGTCTTTAATGCGGTAAAAATCCACCGCGGTTTCGCCGAGCAGGCGCAAATAGATCTGAGTTCCGGCCTCCGCATCTCCGGTCGGCGCCACATAGGCAAAATCGTGACGGCCATAATTTCCCTGCAAGGTCACACCGAGCGGCGTGGTGATTTGCCAGTTTGTCTTTGTAGATCGCGTTGGTCCGGTCGTATGCGGTGGGGCTGCCGCCCTCCTCCCACGTTTCATAGTTGCGCCA
>JANXSV010000282.1 GCA_025356505.1 Methylovirgula sp. | reverse complement strand
CCGGTGCCCATAACAAGCTTTCGAAGCGGGGTTATGTTGCTGAGGGCCAAGAGGCTTATGCCACGCAACGCATCTACCGCCATCAGTTCGGACAATAAAGAACGATTGAACATATCAACGCTACGCGTTCTCAGGCCAATGTCTGCGCCTCGTGACGCCTCATATGCTTTCAAAACGGCGGAGTCGCCGGGATCCTCATTATTTTTCAAGGCAAGATCGATACAATCGGCTAGGTGCGCCACATCGCGCATTCCGAGATTAAGACCCTGGGCCCCTATCGGCGGAAACACGTGACCCGCCTCCCCAATCAGTGCGAGGCGATGTGCCGTGAGCGCTTCGGCGATAAACCCGCGCATCGGAACAAGGTATGGTGGCGTTTCCAGTGTGATCTTACCGAGGCAGGATTGTCCCTGCCGCTCGATCTCCCGCGCCAGTTTTTCGAGCGAAAGTTTTGACATCTCGGCTGCACGACCCGGCTCCATCATCCAGACGAGACTGGAGCGATTCGGGGCAGCTTGAGTGCCGGCCATGGCAACGGTGGTAAACGGGCCTTGGCGCGTATGAAATTCGGTCGAAACGTCATTGTGGGGAACGGTATGGTTGAGCAAAGCCGTCAGTGCCGTTTGCGGATATGACCATTGTTTCAGCTTTATAAGTGCTGCCTCTCGCGCCGGAGACTTGGCGCCGTCGGCGGCGACCACCACCTTGGTTTCAAATGAAGCGCCATCGTCCAAGTGAATTTCAACAAAAGTTTTATTAAAAACATAGTGTTGAACATGATTTTCAACAAACTGAATCAATGGCGTGGCTCGGGCAGCTTCGGCGAGCGTATGCACCAAGTTCCAGTTTTCGATGTTCGACCCGAAGGCCTCCAGCCCCATTTCGCCGGCTCTGAAACTGGCTGGCGGGACCCTGAAAAGCGAGCCTGTATCATCAATGATACGCAAAACTTCGAGAGGCGCGGTCTTTGGCCCGAGGGTCTCCCAAACCCCGATATTTTTCATCATCCGCAAGGTACCGTCCAGCATGGAAACGGCCCTGCCGGTGATGCGAACATCTGGCTTGCCGATGATTGTTACGCGGTGCCCCATCTTGGCGAGAGCCAAGGACAGCGTGAGCCCCGTTGCTCCGGCTCCAACTACTGTGATTTCATTCATTTCAGTTTTTTCTGCCATGCTTACGGTCAAGTCATCATGCTCAAGCTTAACGAGTATTTATGTCACAGCAAAACACGGCATTTGAACAGCTGGCACTTTAGCGCAGGAGTGGTCTTGTTGAGATTGCCCAAAAGTACCTTCCGTGCTTAGGTCTTCAAAAAGCAGGGCAAGAATCTTGATGGGCGCGGATGATCTCGAAGACCACCAACTGACACGCGAAGAGAAGGCTCGCAAACAGGTTCGTCAGACTGCGGGTTACTCCGTTCACCTGTTCACAGCCTCTGGCGGTGCGGTTGCGGTTCTGGCACTCTATGCTGCGATTGATCAAAAATTCGCAGTAATGTTTGGTTGGCTTGCCGTGGCGCTTTTTATAGACGGCATTGATGGTACTCTGGCGCGCGCGGCTAAAGTGGAAGTGTTTGCCCCGATCATCGACGGGAGCATCCTTGATCTCGTGATAGATTTTCTAACCTATGTCCTCGTACCGGTCATCGCGCTGTGGCGGTCGGATCTGATGCCGGAACCTTGGTCATTCTGGATTGGGCTCGTGGTCGTGATCGGCTCTGCAATGTATTTTGCTGATACGAGGATGAAGACGAAAGACAATTGGTTCCGAGGATTTCCTGCGCTTTGGAATGTGTTCATTGTCTACCTATTTGTTTTTAAGCTACCGGCTATCCTTACCGCGATAGCGATACTCACTTTCGTCGGTCTGATGTTCGCGCCGATTGTATTTGTGCATCCTCTGCGTGTTGAAAAATTGCGCATTATGACGATTTGCATGACTGTGCTGTGGTTTGTGTGCGCTGGCTCTGCGGTGTGGGGTGGATTTGACGGTGGCTTATGGTCGAAAGTGGGTCTGGTCTTGGTGGGCGCGTATTTCCTGACGCTTCCATTTTTGAGAAAATCGCCGTGGGCTGAGGAAGCCTGAGCAAAAGCCGGTGAATTTCATGTCCTGCGGTGATCTCACGGCTTGCGATATCCCACCAAATTCGCTAGATAAAGTGCTCGGTCGGAGTGTAGCGCAGCCCGGTAGCGCACTGGTCTCGGGGTCCAGGGGTCGTAGGTTCGAATCCTATCACTCCGACCAATATTCAATCTTCCCTTCGCTTGATGTTCCTGCCGCCCAATACTGCGCTTCCACGACCGCTACATTTTTTTGCAGTTTGTCGCTTAACAAGTTTTCCACCGGTTCCCCCTCCCAAAATCGAGGATTTCAATAATGACGACATCTGCACTTTCGCTTGAAGCTGAGGTCGCAAAAATTCTCAATGCGCTAGGCGTGTCAGCCGAGGCGGCCCTCACAGGCGCTCTTGAGGTGACCTCTCCGATCGATGGAAGCAGGATCGGCGCGCTTGTCGAAACCAGTGTTGAGCAGGCGCAAACGGCTATTTCTCAGGCTCACATGTCGTTTGAAGCGTGGAGAAACGTTCCTGCTCCGCGTCGCGGCGAATTGATCCGCCTGCTGGGTGAAGAGCTCCGCGCGAATAAAGCGTCACTTGGGCGTCTGGTTTCTATCGAAGTTGGAAAGGTGACTTCGGAGGGACTCGGCGAAGTTCAGGAGATGATAGATATCTGCGATTTCGCAGTGGGGCTCTCACGTCAGCTTTATGGTTTGACGATTTCCACAGAACGCTCCGAACATAGGATGATGGAAACGTGGCACCCGCTGGGTGTGGTCGGGATTATTTCTGCGTTCAATTTTCCAGTCGCGGTTTGGTCGTGGAATGCGGCGCTTGCGCTCGTTTGCGGCAACACCTGCGTTTGGAAGCCATCCGAGAAAACTCCGCTCACGGCGCTGGCTACGCAAGCGTTATTTGAGAAGGCCGTGAAGCGGTTTAACGCTGCGGGCGGCGCTGCGCCCGAGCATCTTTCTCAAGTCGTGATAGGAGATCGCATTTTGGGCGAGGTGCTGGTCGACCATGCCAAAGTAGCGCTTGTCTCAGCCACGGGCTCGACCCGGATGGGCAGGGATGTCGCGCCACGGCTTGCCAAAAGATTTGCCCGGGCTATCCTTGAACTGGGCGGGAACAATGCCGCGATTATTTGTCCATCGGCTGATCTTGAACTCACCCTGCGCGGGATTGCTTTTGCAGCAATAGGAACCGCTGGGCAGCGTTGCACCAGCCTGCGGCGGATGTTTGTGCATGAAACCATTTATGCGCGTTTTGTCGAGAGTTTGAAAAGCGTCTATGCCTCTGTCTCAATCGGCAATCCGCTCGAGGATGGCAAACTTGTCGGGCCACTGATTGATAAGCACGCATTTGATGGCATGCAGCAGGCACTGGCGCAAGCCAGAGCTTTAGGTGGCATTGTGCACGGCGGTGAGCGCGTCGACATGGCAAATAATGGCTTTTACGTGCGGCCAGCGCTGGTGGAAATGTCGAGCCAAGTTGGACCCATGGTCAGCGAGACGTTTGCACCGATTCTTTATGTGATGAAATATACGGCGTTCGATGAGGCTATCGCGCTGCATAATGCGGTGCCACAGGGCCTGTCTTCCTCCATATTTACAAATGATTTGCGCGAGGCTGAAGCATTTCTGTCAAGTCGCGGGTCTGACTGCGGCATTGCGAACGTCAACATCGGGCCGTCGGGCGCGGAGATTGGCGGGGCTTTCGGCGGAGAAAAAGAAACTGGAGGCGGACGCGAGTCCGGCTCGGACGCTTGGAAAGCCTATATGCGCCGCGCAACGAACACCATCAACTATGGCAAAACTTTGCCACTGGCGCAGGGCGTAAATTTTGACATCGGATGAAAAAAGTGGTGCGGCTGCAGGACTCGTGTTTGAGCAACAAGTATCTGATATAATTTGGTAAAAATAATTTCAAATTTATTCATACCACCAATAATACCACCAAATGCAAAACGACCGAGCTTTTGGTGGTATCATAGCGGCGATCTGTCCGGTGAATTTCTGACGATGTGGCAGAAATTGGATCGGCGGGCAGGGGATTGTGTTAAAGATCGAAGCCAAAGTTTTGCGAACGACGAAATTTGTCACTATTTCATTTTAGGGAAAAAGAAGTTGTTCGGTTCGTAACTGTGGTTACCCCTTGTTTGGATTTGTAAAACTCAAGATGATGCGCCGTATTTGCAGATCATGCACTTTTGAGGGTAGCGGCTATGGACAATCGCCAAATTTGGAAGCTGGCCGAAGAACTCAATGTGTTTCAAATCATTCTTCTAATGGC
>JANXSV010000224.1 GCA_025356505.1 Methylovirgula sp. | reverse complement strand
AGCAGACTGTAAGGCAGAATTCCATCCTCACGGGGCCAGCCCCGCCTTGCAACTGCCATTCACCTCAGAGAGTTTGCGCCGCGCCCGCCGCGCATTGGCAGCGGAGTGGGGCAAGGAGCCGGTTCTTGCTGCCTCTGGCGGCTCCATCCCGATTGTTGGCGCTTTCAAAACCGAGCTCAAAATGGACTCCCTCATGATTGGTTTTGGCCTTGATGAAGATAAAATTCACAGCCCAGACGAAAAATATGAACTGTCCAGCTTTCATAAAGGCGCGCGCTCATGGGCACGCATCTTGAGCGCTTTGGCCGCTCCATAGGGTCCGGAGCGCTCAAACTTTGATATTGTCGATCAACCGCGTGGTCCCCAGCCTGCCAGCAAACAGCAGGCGGGCGGGCTGCGAAGGATCTGAAACCTGCCTCAAGGTTGAGGCATCGCGCAGTTCGAGATAATCAAGTTTGAATCCGGCAGTTTCCAGATGCGTCCTCGCTTTCGCCAGCGCATGGTTCGGGCTTTTTTCTTGTAGATTCTGGCTGCACGATAGAAGTGTCTGATAAATCTCTGGCGCAATTTGCCGCTCCTGCGCAGAAAGATATATATTCCGCGAAGACATCGCCAATCCGTCAGTTTCCCGCAGGGTCGGTACGCCAACGATGTCGGCACCAATATCCAAATCCTTGACCATTTGCCGGATAACGGCAAGCTGCTGATAGTCTTTTTCCCCGAACACGGCACAGTCCGGCTTTGACTGTAAAAGCAGCTTTGCTACCACTGTCGCCACCCCGGCAAAATGGTCAGGCCGGAACCGGTCCTCAAGCCCAACCTTTGCCGGCCCTTCAACTTGAATGGTTGTGCAAAAGCTTGCGCCGTACATTTCCACGACAGAAGGGGTAAATACAGCATCGACCTCTGTTGCCCGCAGATGGCCAAGGTCTGCCTCGAACGGACGAGGGTATTTCGAGAGATCCTCATGCGCGGAAAATTGCGTCGGATTCACAAAAATTGAAACGATGACACGGGTTGCTTCGGCCTTCGCTTGCCTCACCAGTTCCAGATGGCCCTGATGCAAGGCACCCATGGTCGGAACCAGGGCTAAGGTTTCTCCGCGGCTGCGCCACTGTGCGTTCTGGGCTCGAAGTTCCGCAATTGTCGAAAGAATCAATGTCATTTTTGGCATCCGTTTGCGCCGGTCAAGCACGATGATTTGTGAAGCGCCACAGTCAAAATACGCTACCGGAAGCTTAGACGAAACTTAACGACGCGCGCGCACAAGACGAAGGCGAGGCCGTAGACAATAGCGCCGACGACGCCCGCGACTATGAGTTTAACTTCCGGCCCTATGCGCGTAAATCCGTCGAAGCTTGAACTTCCGAGCAGAACCAAAAGATTGAGCCCCAAAGCTCCTGCAACAGTGCAAGCGCCTGCTTTAACCAGCATATCGTCAACTTTCATCAGATTGCGTCGCATGGCAAAAAAAGCAAGCAGGCTGAAGTTCAGGAAAGCCCCGATTGCTGTCGCCAGCGCTAATCCGGATGCGCCAAGCGAGCGCGATAACACAAACTTCAAGCCAATATTGATCGTGAGCGCAAAAAGCGAAATTATCATCGGCGTACGCGTGTCACCAATCGATTGGAAACTCGCGACCACCGATCGGATGAGAACGATTGCTAAAAGACCGACGGCATAAGCAGCCAAAACCAGGGCCGAGGCATGCGCATCCGCCGCATCAAATTTGCCTCGCATAAAGGCCCCTTGCATAATAACGTCAGGAATCGTGAGAAAAGCGATGCAAAACGGCATTCCAAGCGCCAGCGTTACCGCCATAACCCGGTTTTGCGAAGCAAAGGCCGCCTCCCCTTGACCGGCTGCCCGTAGGCGGCTCATTTGCGGCAACAGCACTGTTCCAGCGGCAATGCCGATAACCCCGATTGGCAGTTGATAAAGCCGGTCAGCGTTTGAAATCGATGACAGCGCCCCCGATCCTAGAAAGGATGCCATTTGCGTGTCAGCCAAAATCGCAATTTGCACGCCCGCCGATCCGATAACCGCGGGGCCAAGCGCGCGAAAAAACTGGCCGACATCATGCGTCAATCTTGGTCGCACGATGCGCGATAATAGGCCCAGCCGACGCACAGACCAGGCGAGCAAGCAAAGTTGCGCGACACCGGAAACCAGAATACCCCAGCTTGCCGCATAGGCCGCATTTGGAAACATATATGCGACCAGCAAAAACCCGACGATGGCGATATTCATCAAAACCGGAGCAAAAGCTGCGATCGCAAATCGCCGGTGCACATTGAGCAACGCCGAATAGTAAGTGACCAAAGTCATGCACAACAGATAGGGAAACGTGATGCGCGATAGGGTTACGGTCAGCGCAAATTTAGGCGTTTCACCGGCATAACCGCTTGCCAGCAGGTACACCAACCCCGGCATAAACACATAGGCGAGCGCCAAAAACACCAGTTGCGAAAACAGCAGCATCGAGAAAATCTGTTCCGAGAACAGCCTGGCGTCAGCGTTTCCGCCTTGCTCTAACACCCGCGAATAGGCCGGTGTAAACGCGGCATTGAACGCCCCTTCGCCGAAAATAGCGCGGAACTGGTTAGGCAGCCTCGCCGCCACATTATAGGCGTCCGAGAGGTCGTTCTGCCCCAAAAACGCAGTGATAAAAATATCGCGAATGAAGCCGGTGAGGCGTGAAACCAGTGTGAACCCGCCGACAGACAGCAGGCTTTTAAACATGCGTCATCTGCCTCTCGGGCGCAGAAACGGCGTCGGACGCAGCAGACTCAGAGCTGAATTCCTCCGCGATCAAATACATCGGGCGCCGTTTGACCTCGGCAAATATCCGCCCGATATATTCTCCCAGAATACCAAGAGAAATAATCTGAACCCCTGAGAAAAACATGATCGAGATGACGATCGTCGCATAACCTGGCACGTCACTGCCATAAATGAGCGTCTGAAACAGAACCAATGTGGCCATGCCGATCGCGAACAGCGAGACCAAAGTACCAAGATAGGTCCAGACCTTGAGCGGTAATGTCGAAAACGATGTCAGTCCGTCAAAGGCAAACCGCGTCAGCTTTCGGTAGCTGAACTTCGATTCGCCGCTCTCCCGCTCGGCCACATGAAATGATACGCCAACGGACTTAAATCCAATCCACGCGTAGAGCCCTTTGGTAAAGCGCGCCCGCTCCGGCATTTGTTTAAGCGCGTCCAGGGCAAGCCGGTCCAGCAGTCTGAAATCGCCTGCGCCGGGCGGCAGCAAGGTTTCGCCGAAGGATTCGAATATCTTATAAAATTTATCAGTTAGATAGCGCCGCAGCGGAGCTTCATTCTCGCGGTCGGCGCGCACGCCGTAAACGTTTTTGTAGCCCTGACGCCAGAGTGCTATAAATTCGGCGATGAGTTCCGGTGGATGTTGCAAATCCGCATCGAGAATAATCGCTGCGGCACCTTGCGCCCGGTCAATTCCCGCTGCGATAGCTACTTCTTTGCCAAAATTCCGGCTGAACGAAATCACCTGCAGGTGCGCCGTTGTTGCGCTCACGGCATGAAGTTTGGCTAAAGAGTCATCTTTTGAGCCGTCGTCGACAAAGATAATTTCATAACTGCTGGCATTTTGGCTCAGCACCGGAACAAGCCGCCTCAACATGGCTTCGATGTTCCCGGCTTCGTTAAAAATCGGCACAACCACGCTGATCTCTGGCGAGGCGGAAACAAATTGGGCGCTTTTCGCTGGTGAACTCATGCGTTAGAGGTAAGCGGAACCTCGAATTGAGGCAAGTCGAAAGTCAGCGCACTCCAGCGCTGGCAGATGCAAGTTTTCGAGACGAAAGTTACACCCTCGCCGTGATGAAAAGTCTGACCATTTGTGCCGATGACTATGCGCTTTCGCCAGCGGTAAGCCTGGGCATCCGCGAATGTTTGGCGACAGGCCGTATCACCGCAACCAGCGCAATGACGAATCGGCCGGGTTGGCCGCAAGCTGCGCGCGAATTGCTTAAAATGCCAGGCAACTTCGAGGTCGGGCTGCATCTCAATCTCACTTGCGGTGCGCCTTTGTCCAGTTCGCCAACTCTTGCGCCACACGGCATTTTTCGCGATGCCCGGACGCTGATGCGCCTAAAGACACCTAAAGCTGAGATTGTGAGCGAAATCAGCCACCAGTTGCAGAGCTTCCACAGCCATATGGGTCGCTGGCCGGATTTCATTGACGGCCATCAGCATATGCATGTTTTGCCACAGATCAGGGCAGGCCTTTGGCAGGCTCTGGCGAACCATAATCTACAAGGCCGCCTTTGGTTACGTGATAGTTCAGATCAAGTATTCCGCATTTTCAAACGCGGTGTTCAGATTGAAAAAGCTCTGATGGTCAAGCTTCTGGCACGCGGTTTTGCCCCCGAAGCAGCGCAAAATGGCTATGAAACCAACGACAGCTTTGCCGGATTTTCTGCCTTCGATATCAACAGAAATTATGCCAGAGATTTTGCCAGCTATCTCAAGTCGCCGGGAAAGCGACATCTGGTCATGTGCCATCCCGGCTACGTCGATGATGAACTACGCGCAGCGGACACCGTCCAAGGCGCGCGGGTTAAAGAGCTGGAGTTTTTTACCGCTTAGGAGAGATAAGGCGCCAGAAGCGACAAATCTGTTTCGCTAAGACGGTCTTTTGCCGTCCATGCCTGATGCCAATACGGATAGAGCAGGGGAGGCTGACTTACTTTATCCAAGCGCGCTCTTTCCTCTGCCGAAAGTTTGAGATTTGATGCGCCAAGATTGTCCTCGAACTGCTTTTCATTGCGCCCGCCGATAATGACGGACGTCACACCCCTACGCCCAAGTGTCCAGGCAAGCGCAATCTGAGCACCGGAAACGTTCCGATCTTTCGCAATTGCGACAATGACGTCCACAATGTCCCAAAGATGGTTCTCGTCGTAAATCGGCGGTTCGGTCCATCCGGCAAACTGGCGCGTTCCTTCTTGCGCAGCTTGATTGCGCTTATGTTTGCCCGAGAGCAAACCACCCGCAAGAGGACTCCAGACCAATATGCCAAGGCCTTGATCTAAAGATATAGGCAGCAATTCATATTCAGCTTCGCGCGCCTGTAGCGTGTAGTGGATTTGCTGGGAAATAAACGGGATGCGACCCTCGCGCCGCGCCACTTCCATCGCTTTCATAATATGCCATCCGGAAAAATTGGAGCAGCCGACGTAACGCACTTTGCCATTGCGCACGAGGCTATCTAGCGCTTCCATAGTTTCTTCCAGCGGCGTTTGACCATCCCACTGATGCACTTGATACAGGTCGATCACATCGGTGCGAAGCCGCTTCAGACTGGCCTCACATTCGCGAATCAGGTGATAGCGCGAAAGCCCGCGATCGTTTGGGCCGTCGCCAAATGGAAAACGCGCTTTGGTAGCCAGCAACATGCCGCCTTTCCGCTTGCCTCCCATGGCCTCGCCAATGATCTCCTCGGAAGCACCCATGGAATAGATGTTGGCCGTGTCGATGAGGTTGACCCCCGTATCGATCACCATATCTATCAAACGCCTCACGCCATTTAAATCAACATTGCCCACTTTTGCGAAAGGGCCTTGCCCGCCAAAAGTCATTGTCCCCATCGTGAGCGCTGAGACTTTTAAGCCTGACTTGCCGAGACTACGGTATTCCATTGTCGCACCTCTGTACCTGCCAAACAAAAAAGCGGGCCCTTCGACCCGCTTTTGAAATGTGAAGCTTATTTCGTCGCTTCTTCGTACATCTTTTCAACATATTCCCAGTTGACCAGGTTTTCGACAAATGCCTTCAAATAGTCAGGACGGCGATTGCGGTAATCGATGTAGTAGGAGTGCTCCCAAACGTCGCAGCCCAAAATCGGAGATGCTCCGGTAACCAGCGGGCTTTCGCCGTTCGCGCTCTTGGCGATAACGATTTTGCCATCCTTTACCGCGAGCCAGGCCCAGCCGGAACCAAATTGCGTTACGCCCGCCTGAATGAAGTCTTCCTTCATTTTTTCAATCGAGCCGAGATCTGAAATAATCGCCTTTTCGAGCTTGCCCGGAATTTTTCCGCCGCCGTTTGGCTTCATCCAGTTCCAGAAGTGCATATGGTTATAGTGCTGACCTGCATTGTTGAACAGACCGGCATTTTTGCCAAAAGAGCCCTTCACGACGTCTTCGAGACTTTTACCTTCCCATTCTGTACCCTTGATCAGGTTGTTGCCATTGTTGACATAGGCGAGATGGTGCTTGTCATGATGGTATTCGAGCGTCTCCTTGGACATGAACGGCTGTAGGGCATCATGCGAATAGGGCAGTTCGGGCAAGGTGAAGGACATTGGTGCTCCTGGGTTAAATTGCGGGCTTAACGCCTGCGGGATAATACCTTAACCTAATGTGTCGGCGGGGCGTCGGCAAGGTTGCCCGGGCTATTAATCAAGCAGAGTAGCGTTTTTGCGCACTGCGGATTAGTCCGGCCAATGCCAAAAGTGTTTGTGCACGGCAAAGCCCTATGTGATTTACGCAACAGTGCGGAAGAGGTGGTGCTCAAATGGCGGAGGCACAAGGAGAGACTTACGGCTTTACGGCATTTCACCGTAACTATCGGGCTACCATTCTGCTTTGGTAACAACCTGTTTTGCGCGAATGCAAATTATCTGTCACACTACCGCACTAATCGGCGAAAACAGACGTTTTCTCCACCCATTGGTCAATCAAGGAGCAGCTTATGGGCTGGATAATTATCGTGATAGGGGCGCTCTGTGCCGCTGCAGGCGCCTATGGTGCCTATACCGGTTACGAAATTATACAGGTGGAACGCGGTTGGGCGATGGTGATTGCCGGATCGACACTTTTTTCCGCCGGAATCATTTCGCTTGTCATAGGGCTTCTGGCGTTAAAGCTGAATAGCCTCGCTCGTATCTTTGCAAGACCGGCGGTCGTTTCAGACACTCCGAAACCATGGGCAAAACCTGTCGAAACACCGCTTCAGGCTGTGACCAGTGTCTCGAAGGATGCTGCAATACATATCGCAACGCCCGCCCTCGCCGCGGGGGCCGCACTCGGCGCTGCCGCTGTCGTTGAACAGGCTGACCTATTTGTCGTCAAATCCGCCTCAGATGCTGACACTGCAAAGGAAACCCCGCCGCCTGCCAATCACGAGGTCAAAACGGACGGCATCAGTTTTGCCGCTGCTCCTGACTTATCGGCAAGCCTTCCTAAGACTTTCTCTCCCGGCGCGTCAGTGCAGCCCGCGGCAAATGTCTCTGTCCATGATACTCCGCCTGATTCGACTTCCGAATCTGCCGACGCGGCGAGCGCCGTGCATTCAGAGCATAACCCTGCTCCCTCGCTCGACTGGCTGACGGCGGCGCTGAAAAAGCCGCCTGTGCCGGAAGACCTGCTCCCCGAACTACATGCGCATCCTGAAATGCATGCCGCTGGAACGGCGACGCTTGTGTCTGACGGTTACCATTCAGCCAATGCAGCTGCCCGCGAAATCGTGAGTCATAGTGGCGAGACACCAATCGTCGCGCAAAACATGCAGGACGAGCCCGACCAATCCGATGCGGCACCGGCGGCGGTTGTCGCTCATACTCCGGCTCCCACGGTCGTCGGGCGCTACGAAGCCGCTGGGACAAACTACGCCATGTATTCAGATGGCTCAGTCGAAGCGGAAAACGAGCATGGTGTCTTCCGCTTCGGGTCCATGTCGGAACTGCGCGCCTTTATCGAGGAAGGGCAGATGGCCACCATGGGGGCCGAGACTGCCTCAAGCCATCCTGCTACTTAATCAGCGGCAGAAGAGCTTTAAAGTCAGCGGTTCCGGCGCGGCCAAGCCATTCGAAAAGAACCATTTCTGCGGTCACGATTTCGATGCCGCACTGCCGCATACGGGCAATGGCAACGTCCTTTGAGCGCAGAGATCGAGATGACATCGCGTCTTCCACGCAAAAAACCTCGAAGCCCCGCGCTTTCAAGTCAAGTGCGGTTTGCAACACGCAGACATGGGCTTCTATCCCGCAAATGATTATCTGCGTGCGCTGAGCAATCCTGTTTTTGGTCACTTCAGTTAAAAACGCCATCTCGCGGGCAGCAGAAAACTCCAGCTTTTCAAATATCGTGCAGTTGGGGCCAAGCTCCAGCGCAACCCTAGGATCAGTATGGCCGATCCCCTTGGGATATTGCTCACTGACCAATACCGGACATTTGAGACGGTTGGCGGCCTTCAATAACCGGATGGCGTTATCACGAACGCTATCCACCTCCGCCATTACGGGCAGCAGGCGCTCCTGAATATCTATCACCATGAGCTGGGATAGGGCCGCAGACATCATCATTTCAGGCCTCGCCATATCACACCCCACCTTTCGCACAGCAGATCAAGGCAAAAGCCTGGCACAGCGCCACTTCGTCGAGCTGGTCAAACCGGCCGGCGGCACCGTCATGTCCGGCGTCCATATTTATTTTTAGCAACACCGGACCTCCGCCTGTCAGGGTTGCCCTCAATTTGGACACCCACTTGAGAGGCTCCCAATATGTCACGCGCGGATCAGTCAACCCTGCAAGCGCCAAAATCGGCGGGTAGTGCTGCGCCGCAACGTTTTCATACGGCGAATAACCGCGCATCCGTTCAAATGCCTTGAAGTCGGTAATAGGATTGCCCCATTCCAACCACTCCGGCGGAGTCAAAGGCAGGCTGGCATCAAGCATGGTGTTCACCACATCGACAAAGGGAACATCGGCTATAATCCCGCCAAAAAGGCTCGGTGCCATATTTGCCACAGCGCCCATCAACATACCGCCAGCACTGCCACCCTGCGCCACGATGCTGCCGCGCGCCGTAAGACCAAGTTCAACGAGATGCTCACCGCTGGCAATGAAATCCCGGAACGTATTGACCTTATTGGCAAGTTTGCCATCTGTGTACCAATTGAAACCTTTGTCCATACCGCCGCGAACATGCGCAATGGCAAAAATAAAACCCCTGTCCACCAGCGAAAGCCTGTTCGTGGAAAACCCGGCTGGAATACTGTGACCGTAAGCGCCATAGCCATAAAGCAACACAGGTGCAGGAAAGGTCAGGTCGGCTTTATAAAGCAGAGTTACCGGAACTTGCTGCCCGTCATGCGCAGCCGCAAAAATGCGCTTGGTAACGTAATCGCCCGGATGATGGCCGCTGGGCACTGTCTGCCTTTTGCGCAAAATCTTGGTGCGTTCGCTCATATTATAATCAAATGTCTCTGCAGGCGTGGTCATGGACGAATAGGTGAACCGCATCCAGTGCGTGTCGAATTCGTACATATCATTTAGTCCGAGAGCATAGGCTTCCTCGTCAAAGGCAACCGCGTGTTCCTCCGAGCTTTCCAGATCACGTATGATGATTCGTGGCAGGCCGTGCTCTCTTTCCAAGCGCACGAGAAAGCCTTGGAAGAGGGTCATGCTCAAAACAAGGCAGCCCGGCCGATGCGGAACAATTTCCCGCAGCGGAGCACCGTCTGATTGCAGCTCGACGATTTTGAAGTCTACTGCGCCATCGGCGTTTGTGAGGCAGTAAACCCGGTCGTGATGAGTCGCGACAGAATACCGGACGCCGACACGGCGTGCGGCAACCAAACGCGGGGCCCTCGTCTGGGCCGCGGCAATTGCCACGCTCGACACGCGTAAATCCAACAAGCGACATTCAGATGAATCATGGTCCTTGATGGTTATCACGCAAAAGCAGCCATCGAGCGAAGCATGTATCGAGACAAACCAAGCGGGATCCGCTTCTTCGTAAATGAGTTGATCGGTACTCTGAATCTGCCCGATCACATGGTGCCAAACGGACATTGGCCGATGATTTTCATCCATTTTAACATAGTACAACGAACGTGAATCGCGGCTCCAAACCGCGTGACCATCGGTATCGACGAGGCCTTGGTCCATATCCAGTTCGGTGGCCAGATCACGAACGCGTATTTTAAAAAATTCGGAGCCCTGATCGTCGGCGCTCCACCAAAGGATTTTGTGGTTGGGCGCGTGCTCTGCGTCACCAATATCAAAAAAGGCTTGCCCTGCCGCAAGGGCATCGCCGTCAAGCAGCAGTGTCTCATCGCCGCCTTCACGCGGCTTTCTGCAAAAGAGTGGATGCTGTCCGCCTTCGCGATACCGCGAATAATAAGCAAAGTCTCCGTCTGGAGCAGGCACGCCGGCTTCGTCAGGCTCCATCCGACCTTTCAGTTCCTCAATCAACGTAGCGCGCAAATCAGCGCTGTCGGATAAAACCGCATCGGCATAGGCGTTTTCGGCATTCACAAGCTGCTTGATCGAAGGGGGAAGGGTGGATGGGTCGCGCAATACCTGCTGCCAGTTTCCGGCTCGCAACCAGTGATACTCATCGATTAAGGTCCTGCCATGGGCGTGAGTTACCTGTGAAATTTTCTGCGCTATCGGGGCATTTGCTTCCCTGAAACTATATTTAATTTCTGTCAAAATAATCACCTTTGAGGTTCAGCTTCGGAAGTAACCGATAGGAAATCGTGAGCAGCGGCGTTTGCCAGAAACATATCACTTCGGTCAGATGATTCTTCTCTATTTTTACAGTAAACTCGCCGTGAGAGTCTCGCAGGCTTTCTGCGGCGGCGCTTTTCAGCTCGACAGTGGGCTGGTATTTGAAAACCTCAATTGGCAAATGACGCATCGCCGCCGAAAAATCGAAATTTTTCAGTATGCATTCAACTTGTATGCATAATTTGCCATCAGTCGCAGGGTTTGAGGCTTGCCCTAGGAAATGTTTCGGTTTAATTGTTTATCGATAGTCTAAGTTGCTAATTCTGTTGCAGTAATGGCTATAATTTTAGTACTACATTTGATTTAAGATCTAGTTTGTCGCACAGGCCATTTTGGGGGAAATATTTGAGATGCAGAATTCAGAAACAGATCATTTTTTAGAACTAACTGTGGAAATCGTTGCTGCTTATGTAAGCAATAACTCTGTGCCTACTGCTGAACTTGGCAACGTTATACAGGAAGTGCACGCTTCTCTTACGAGGCTTTCATCTGTTCAAGTTGCTCCGGTTGCCGTCGAAGCTCAGAAGCCCGCAGTATCTCCAAAAAAATCAATCACGGATACCTATTTGATTTGCCTTGAAGACGGCAAACGCTTCAAATCTTTGAAACGCCACTTGCGCACACAGTATAATTTGTCTCCGGAACAATATCGCGAGAAGTGGGGCTTGCCCTCAGACTATCCAATGGTTGCTCCTAACTATGCAAAGGCCCGCTCGGCGTTAGCCAAGGAAATGGGTCTGGGACAGCAACGTCGGCGTCGTGTCAGCAAGAAGACCGCTGCATAGGTCACGGGTCAGCATTGAAATTTTTGAAAATGCTGTTTCGCTCGTCGAAACAGTGTTTTTTAGTATTTAAGCGTCTACGGCCTTGCATTTTTGCTTTGGAACCTGTCGACAGCGAATGAAGTTTGCCCGCAACAAGTGTCGCCTGCTCCGCGCGCAGCGCACGGATCAATCCCATGTGCTTGGTAAAGCTGTAGCTCCAATGCCCCGCCCGTGCCCGTGCCCTCTCGCTGCGCAAGGCGGCCTCAAGCCGCGCAATTAAAACAAGCGTCGTGCATTCGCGTCGATCAAAAAGGTCCTCCGGTTTGACACCGATAAGCCCATTCAGGTGATCGCCGCGGCAATAGGCCTGCGTTCCTCGCGCTAGCACATGGTCGATTGTCGTTTCGGCTCTTAATCGTATGTCATAAAATCCGCTCATCAGAATAATTTCCTATCTTAAATGCGAGGAAATCATACAACCAGGTGCCTAGCCGGGAAAAAATTTGAAAAAAAATTTTTTCTTGCAGAAATTGCCATAAAAATCTGATTTTGAATGCTTGAAATGGCTTTCGTCAACCTCCCTCAAGTAGTTCGCAAAAAACCCATTAGGAAAATAGACAAATATTACCTTGAAATAAGAAATAAATCCTATATCTCTGTTGAGATTGATAATTCTTAACGGCGAATAAAAAATGCTCCAGCACAATATCAAACCCGGCGGCAGTCCGTCCGAGAGTGTGTCTCTTTCCCCGCTGCTTCGATTAAGCGTGCCCGGTCAGCTTAAACTAGCCGTGATCTTAGAATGCCTTTACGCCCCTGAGTTGCGCGCAGAAGGTGCGCAAATGCCTGCAAAGCGCAACACCCTGCATTCAAGGATGCTCCGCTACTGCGCCATTTATCTTGCCCATACGCTACTTGGACTTTCGATCACGGCTGTCGCCGCACTTTTCAGCCGTGACCGAAGCACAATCCGCTACGCCTGTTCAAAAGTTGAAATGCAGCGCGATGACCCGACTTTTGATGCCTGGCTTGAAACAGTTGAAAACCATATTCTGGAGGAAACAAACCCATGACAGTGAAGCGTAATGAAATGGCCGACAAATGGCCGACCTCCGCCACCAAATGCGCAGAAAAAATCGGCCATTTATTGACCGTGCTCACGGCTCCAAACATCGCAATTCGCGTTGATGAAACGTCCAGTGAACCGCATATTTTAGCCTATCAAAACCATAAAGGCGTGTCACTTAGCCGGGGCAGCTTTCCGCTTTCAGCCCTTAAAGCGCTGGTCTCGGAGGGCTGCGTCCATTGGAAACCAGGAACCTCCCATGTAACCATAACACCCGAGGGAGAAGCCCGTATCCGTCGTGCCAATGCCTCAAAATTAGGGACAGAGGCGCTCGGAGTAAGTGCCTTTTCTGCGCAACATAAACATCTGAATTTGCAGGAGAAAAGTGTTGAAGCGGCGGGCGGTGTGCAGGTCAAATATTTGCGTTTGCGGGACGAAAATGAAAGCCCGCTTGCATGGTTGGCAAAGCGCAAAAATAAGGCTGGAATACCTCTGATTTCTCAAGTTCAGTATCTAGCGGGCGAGCGACTCAGAGCCGATCTCACCGTCGCGGCAATGCTTCCCAAAGTCACAGCGAACTGGGCAGCAACTGGCGGCGGCCAGCCGGGTGCTTCGCCACAAAACCCTTCCGATATTATTCTAGCCGCACGCCAGAGAACTCAAAAAGCCCTTGCTGCCGTAGGGCCGGAATTCAGCGGCATCCTCGTCGATTTATGCGGTTTTCTCAAAGGTTTAGAGCAAATCGAGCATGAG
>JANXSV010000206.1 GCA_025356505.1 Methylovirgula sp. | reverse complement strand
GCGAAGGTCTCGGAAGCAATCGATTCGCGGATGCGTTCCGCCACCTTCAAGGCCGCATGCGCAGGCGTATCCGGCATAGCAATCACAAATTCCTCGCCGCCCATACGGCACAACAAATCCGCGCCGCGCACCATAGCTTTAACCCGTGCCGCGAAAGTTTTGAGGACGTCATCGCCGGCATCGTGACCATAGGTGTCGTTCACGCTCTTGAAGTGATCGATATCGAGCACAAGCAAGGACAGCGGCTTGTTGCGGCCTGCCGACTGCTCCATGAGGGCGGCAAGGTGCACATCCATAAAGCGGCGGTTATGCAAACCCGTCAGCTGGTCATAAACGGCCATCTCGATGGAGGCCTGCATCGATTCACGCAAGCTGTCGACGTAGTTTTTGCGGCGCAACTGAGTACGCACGCGGGCGACGAGCTCATTTCGGTCAATCGGTCGCATGATATAGTCGTTGATACCCAGGTCCAGACCGCGCATCACCCGGTTACGGTCTTCGACATCGGCAATGACGAGAGTTGGCAAAGAGCGTGTCCGTTCCAGCGAGCGTGTTTGGCTACACAGGCGCAAGGCATCGTAATTGGACAGGCCAAGACTGATGATCATCAGATCGTAATTGCCTTCAGCGGCGCGGAATAGTGCATTCTGCGGGATTGTCTCAACATCGATAACATGCGTTGGCATGAGGGCCTTGACGATGCGCTCAGTTGATGAAGGGCGATCCTCGACCAGCAGAATTCGGCCGCGCAGGTCTTTTTCACTGATAACCTCGGCAATCGCATCGCGCATGCCAAGATTTGCAGATGTATCTGCGCGCGCGCGCAGATCATCTACCGCGACCTTGAGACGGGCGAGTGAACGGACACGCGCGAGCAGCGCGATTTCATCAACGGGTTTGGTCAGGAAATCATCGGCACCTGCTTCGAGACCTTTTACCCGGTCAGCCGGTTGATCCAGCGCTGTGACCATCACCACAGGTATGTGCGCGGTTTTAGCGTCTGATTTAATGCGGTGGCAGACTTCAAAGCCATCCATGCCTGGCATCATGACGTCGAGAAGGATGATGTCGACATCACCGCGGGCGCAAATGGACAGCGCCTCGAGGCCGGAGGTTGCGGTGATGACATCAAAATATTCAGCGGTGAGCCTGGCTTCCAACAGTTTTATGTTGGCTTCCATATCGTCAACGACAAGAACACGTGCACTCATGGAAAACTCTCACTCAAACAGTGTTACTTGTCGTCCAGATAATTTCTAACCGTCTCGACAAATTTGGAAACTGAAATTGGCTTTGACAAATAAGCTTCGCATCCGCCTTGGCGAATTTTTTCTTCATCGCCTTTCATTGCAAATGCAGTTACGGCAATAACTGGAATATGTTTCAATTCGTCATCATCTTTGAGCCATGCAGTGACCTGAAGGCCGGACACTTCTGGAAGTTGAATGTCCATGAGGATGAGGTCCGGGCGATGTTTTCGTGCAAGTTCAACGGCCTCTACGCCGTTACGTGTCTGGATCGTCCCATAGCCATGCGCTTCAAGAAGATCATTGAAGAGTTTCATATTCAGTTCATTATCTTCAACAATAAGGACGCGCTTAGCCATTTAAACCTCTTTAGCGCCCTAAGCCGACAACCCTTACAGCGGGCAGCCGACGATCTGGCGTGATCAGGGCACGACGTTAACTTGCAAATGTGAACGATTCGAAAATGTAACCGTAGGGAAACGGCACTATGGCACTGCACAAACCAGAAAACACGGGACAAATTACCGGGGGCCGCACGCGCGAGCAAGCGGAAGCCCTTGCCATTAAAGCGCTGGGGTTTTTAGCCGCTGATGAGGAGTTGCTGGGTGACTTCATGGGCCAGGCAGGCCTGTCTCCGGATAGTTTGCGGGATGCTGCCAAGTCATTGAATTTTCTGAATTTTGTGATGGACTTTGTGTGCTCGAATGACACGGTTATTTTAAATTTTGCCAAGAGTGAGAAAATACGGCCGGAAGCGGTTATGGCGGCACGGCTCACTTTAGAA